>JBBRIO010000006.1:0-27217 GCA_038220855.1 Bryobacterales bacterium
CCGCCGCAATCGCCGCGATCCAAACCTCACCCGCGAAGTAGGTATAGACCCCGATCATCGCCAGGAACGTCACCCCGATCAGGGCGAACACCACCTTGAAACTCATATATTGCTCGGTGCGCCCCACTGACCCCGGCTCCGGCCCGCCGCTGCGTAGCTCGCCAATCGCCTTGCTCAATCCGCCGATCAGGTTCTTCCGCATCCGGAACAGCGTGTACCCCGCGCCTACGAGCATTCCGCCCACCGCGATCGGCCGGACGATGTATCGCCACACCGCGTTCGCCGTGGCCGTCCATCCGCCCGTCAACTCTTCCGCCGGCACAAACTGGGCCAGATTCGGACCGAGGAAGTACATCAGCAGCGGGATGAACAGGCCCCAAGCCAGCACGCCGCCGGCAAAGTTCAGAGCCGCCAAGCGCGGGCCGATAATGTAGCCGACGCCGATGTAGGCCGGACTGATGGACGGCGCCGCGGCGACCGTAAATCCGCCCGTCGCGACGAACTTGTCGCCGCCCAGTTTCAATGTGCTCTTGCCCAGTTGCCCGATCGAAAAGAAGAGCGTATGGTCCGGGTCGAACAGCTTCATCACCCCGGCCAGATAAATGCCCGCGCCCGTCAGCATGTTGTAGAACAGGTACTTGGCCGCGCCCGACGCCGTCTGCCCGGCCTTATGGATTTCGGCTGCCGCCACCGACTCAGGGAAGGGAAGTTCGTCGTCTTCGACGAGCGCCCGCCGGACCAGCGATACGAACAGAACGCCGAGCACCCCGCCCACGAGCATCAACGCGGTCGACTTCAAGTAAGCGTGTTCGAAGTCAAAAGCCGGCCAGCTCTTCGAGATCACGAACGCCGGCAGGGTGAAGATGGCACCGGCGGCAATTGACTCGCCGATCGAGCCCGCCGTGCGCGCGATGTTCTCTTCGAGAATCGTGCCCCGTTTAGCCCGCAGGAGCGCCATACCGATCACGGCCGCTGGGTAGGTCGCGGCAATCGTGATGCCAGCCTTTAGGCCCAGGTAAGCGTTCGCCGCCCCTAGCACCACACTCATCACGAGACCGATCAACACCGCTGCCCAGGTGAGTTCGGCCATCTTCATGTCTTCGGGAACGTAGGGCTTATGCTTCATTTGGCTCATAAACGAGGTCTCAATGGGGAAGATGATAGCAGCTATCCTGAACCTTATCGCCCGCCTGCTCCGTCCGTTGGACCATCCGGCCATCGCGCCCTTTGTGAATCAACTCGATCAGGTCAAGGCAACCGGCCTCGCGCATCCCCGGTCCACTGGCCCGTTTGTCATCGTCAAGCTCTCCGTATGGGAGTCTCCCGTCGCGCTCAAAGCCTAATTCTTCGAGCGCCCTACGGACTCCACCGCGTTCTCTGGTGGGTGCCCACCGGCCACATCCCTACCTTGAAGGAGGCCGCCGTGCGTCTGGAGCGGTACCGGGCCTTGGGCCCGACGGCGGGCGCTTTCTGGTTCTCCGCCCGCCAACCCGCTCCCGATAGTACAATCGCCAGAGCATGAGTACTCCCTTCCGATTAGATGGACGCGTCGCCTTAGTCACCGGTGGTGCCAGTGGCATCGGTGAAGCCACCTGCCGCGTATTGGCCAACGCCGGCGCGACAGTCGTCGTCGCCGACATTGATTTGCCTAAGGCTGAAGCCCTCGCCGCCGAACTTTCGGGGCAGGCGGTCCATTGCGACGTCACGAGCGAATCCGCCGTCCAGGCGGTTTTCGCAAGCCTCCCCCAACTCGACATCCTCGTTAACAATGCAGGCATTGGGCTGGTTGGAAACGTAGAGGAGACCGGCCTCGCCGATTTCGAGCGACTGATGAAGGTGAATGTGACTGGTCCCTTCCTGATTACGAAATACGCGATGCCCCTGCTGTTGGCCTCCGGCGGCAAGGTCGTCAATATCGGCTCCGTCGCGGGGTTGATTGGCGTGAAGCGCCGTTACGCCTATTGCGCCACCAAGGGTGCCGTCATCGCAATGACCCGCCAACTCGCCGTGGACTACCCGACGCAGATTCGCGTCAACGCCATCTGCCCCGGCACGGTCGATTCTCCGTTCGTGGCCCAGTATTTACAGAAGTACCATGCCCACGAAATCGAGAAGACCAGGGCCGAGCTCAATACCCGCCAGCCGATTGGCCGCTTGGGGAAACCCGACGAAATCGCCCATTTAGCCTTGTATCTTGCCTCCGACGAGGCGGCCTTCGTCAATGGCAGCGTCATCACGATCGATGGCGGTTGGACCGCCGCTTAACGAATCCAGGTTCTTTGGCCGATAAGGACATCGCGTGCTGGGTTGACTTTTGCTAACCAAGTCCCGGATACTAGCAGAATCGTTGGCCCAGTACCAAAGTCCGATTTCACTGACGAGGGGCACAGTCAGAATGCGTATCTTCTTGGTTTTCTTGATCTTTATTGGTCAGACTAACCTGCTACTTGCAGTACCGGCTTCCAGAGCCAAAAAAGCCGGCCCCGTTCGGGCGGCAACCAAGAGTTCAGCGAGAGGCAAATCCGTCGCCCCGAAGCGACCGGCGACTGCTGTTGTTAAAAAAGCGGGTCCGAGCAATGTTGCGGGAGGTCCGTGGCTGGAGCCTACCTTCGCCGATTCGACGTTGGGTGACGTCATTGATGGCGAGGATCTGATCGTCCGGCGAGCCGCGGTCGATGCCCTTGGCCCTTACAACGGAAGCGTCGTCGTTGCCGATCCGCAGACGGGACGTCTGCTGACCATCGTGAACCAGAAATTGGCTCTGGGCAGCGGCTTCCAGCCCTGTTCCACCGTTAAGATTGTCACGGCCATTGCCGGCCTCAAAGAAGGCATCATTGAGAAGAATACTCTGCTGCGCTTAGGGCGTCGCACGACGATGAACTTGACCGACGCGTTAGCGCATTCTAACAACCCCTATTTCGCGCGAGTGGGCACCGATCTGGGATTCGACCGAGTTCACGCTTACGCCAAAATGCTCGGTTTAGGCGAGCGGGCCGGGCTCAATATAGAAGGCGAGTTCCCTGGCGTACTCCCGTCGGAGCCCCCCAAGTTTGGTGGGGTAGGCATGATGACGAGTTTCGGCGAGGGCATCCAACTGACGGCCTTGCAACTGGCTTCCCTGCTTTCTTCGATCGCCAATGGCGGTACGCTGTACCACCTGCAATATCCCCGAACGAAGCAGCAGATCGAGAGCTTTGCGCCCAAGGTGAAGCGTCACTTAGCGATTCAGAATGAGATTCCCGACGTCAAGCCCGGTATGATGGCAGCCGTTGACCACGGCACCGCTCGACGCGCTCAGTATGACGCGAACGAACCGATCCTGGGCAAAACCGGAACCTGTACCGATCGCGCCACCCCGACCCACCTCGGTTGGTTTGGGAGCTTCAACGAAGTCGGGCGCAACAAGCTGGTCGTCGTTGTATTGCTGACCGGCGGCAAGCCTGTCAACGGCCCGGTCGCTGCCTCAGTAGCCGGCAGCGTCTATCGCAACTTATCGAGCCAACAGTTCTTCGCCGTCGCGAAATAGATCCGGCCTAGAGCCGGTCGTACGGCATGTAAGCGATTCCGTCATCCTTGGCTTCGATGACCTTCGGCGGGTGGACAATGGCGGCGAGGATGAACTTCAACTCCTCAAGGCCTTGTCCGGTCGCGCTCGAGATTTCGAGAAACTGCATACCATGCTCGGCTGCAATCTCCTTCACCGCGGCGATGCGGTCCGGGTCCTGCGCCGCGTCCACCTTGCTCGCCACGACGATCATCGGCTTCTTCGGCAACTCGTCGCTGAAGCTGGCCAACTCGTTCAGAATGATCTCGAAGTCGCTCCGCGGGTCGCGTCCGGTCACATCGCTGACATCGACCATGTGGACCAGCACCCGTGTCCGTTCGATGTGCTTCAGGAACTGGATGCCGAGGCCGTGGCCTTCGTGAGCGCCCTCGATCAAGCCCGGGATATCCGCTACGACAAAGCTGCGTTCGTCGGGCATGGGAACAACGCCCAACTGCGGCTCCAGCGTCGTGAACGGGTAGTCGGCAATCTTAGGCCGGGCGGCCGAGACACGGGAGATCAGGGTCGACTTACCGGCGTTCGGGAAGCCGACCAAGCCGACGTCGGCGAGAATCTTCAGCTCCAGACGCAGGTTCTTCTCTTCGCCCGGTGTTCCGGGTTCGTGTTCGGTCGGGGCTTGGTGCGAAGCCGTGGCGAAATGCTGGTTGCCGCGTCCGCCTTTGCCGCCCTTAGCGATCACAAACTTTTCGCCGGCCTTGGTGAAGTCATACAACAACTCGGCCGTCTTCCAGTCGTAAACCATCGTACCGACGGGGACGTCCACCTGCCGGTCTTCCCCGTGCCGCCCGGAGCAGTTTGATCCTTCTCCGTGCTTGCCTCGTTCTGCCTTATGCTCGGGATTGTAGCGGAGTTCGAGCAGGGTGTTCCGGTGCTCGCTCGCTACCATGATGACGCTGCCGCCGCGTCCCCCGTCGCCGCCGCTGGGGCCACCTCGCGGAACGAACTTCTCCCGCCGAAAGGCCATACAGCCATTCCCGCCGTCGCCGGCTTTCACATAGATCTTTACTTCATCAATAAACATAAGACAAACGCCAATCACAACTAACGAAAGCCCCCCCAAAGGGGGGAAAATAAGTAAAGCCGCCCCTAGGGGCGGCTTTGGGTTCTAACTGAGAAACAACAAACTAGTTTGCGTCGACCTTAACCGGGTTGATGTAGATGAATTTCCCCATCCGCCCTTTGTTACGAAACTCTACGATGCCGGTGACGCAAGCAAAAAGCGTGTCATCTTTGCCGCGACCTACGTTATCGCCAGCTTTGTAGGGTGTCCCGCGCTGCCGAACGAGGATGGAACCGCCCGGAACCAACTCGCCGCCGAAACGCTTGATACCCAGTCGCTGCGCATTAGAATCGCGCCCGTTTTTACTTGAGCCTAGACCTTTTTTTGATGCCATGGTTTACTCTGAATTCCTTACGCTTGAATCGAATCGATCTTAACGGCGGAGTAATTCTGCCGATGTCCGATCGTTCGCCGATACTGCTTCTTCCGCTTGAATTTGAACACGATCACCTTTGGACCGCGATCATTTTCCACCAAGGTTCCAGTCACTTTCGCGCCCGCGACATCCTTGCCCGTTTTCACTTCGCCATCGTCGGACACCACGGCCAACACACGACCCAGATCCACCGGTCCGTTCACTTCGCCGGGCATCGTCTCGAATCGGACGGTCTGCCCAAGCGACACACGATACTGCTTGCCACCGTTCTCTACTACTGCGTACATGACTTCCCTCGTTCTTAATAGAATTACTTCGAAAGGCTGCGCGGCCGGATTAAGAGAGACAGGCGCATCCCGAGCAAGCACACGGATGCGCTGCAACTTCTCAGTCTACCCGCCTTCCGGCCGGATTGCAACTTCTGCTACTTGGTGAACTTCACCCGGATGTTCTTGTACATCACGGTGGACTTCGGATCGTGGCCTTGCAACGCAAATGTTCCGGTGCCGATTTTGCGGCCCTTGCCCTGCGAATACTCCCATCCGGCGGGCTGCGTCCATTCCGAAGACAGCTTGCCGTCGACGTAGATTTTCACGCTATCGCCCTTGACGACAATGTGTTCGGTAAACCATTTGCCATCGTCGGCCATCTTCGCTTTCTGGTCGGCTATGCCGTAGAGGCCGCCGGTTCGGCGCCAATCGGTGTGCGAGTTATTCACCTGCACCTCGAAGCCTTTGTCCGGCCAGTTTTTTTCCTGGTAAGCCGTGTGGAAGTAGATTCCACCGTTCGAATTCGGCAAGGTCATGCAATCGACCTTGAGCTCAAAATCTTTGAAATCGTGGTTGCCGATCTTGCCGGCGTAGTACAGATGCGCGCGCGGCCCGTTGGCCACAATTGCTCCGTCCTTGATCGAAAACGTGGCTTCGTTCTCGGTCGCCTTCTTCCAGTCGGTGAAGTCCTTGCCGTTCCACAGCGACTTGAAGCCTTTTTCGGCCTTGTCTTTTGCTGAGACGTTCAGCGCGGCCACCAGCATCAGCGTGCAAATAAAGAATCTTCTCATCATCGCCTCGTATTATATGTCTTTGCGCGCCCTCGCAGTGCGCGCAAACGTCCGCGCCGGGCTTCGACCCGCGCGATTTCAAACTCATTCAAACCAAAGTAGTGACCGACTTCGTGCCAAACCGTGTCGGCTACGGTTTGCTCCAACTCATTGCGGCTGCGGGCCATTTCTTCGTGCGCCTTCTGGAAAATGCGAATGCGGTCCGGCGGGGCAAACCCATCGCTGACGCTTCGTTCGGTCAAGGGCCGACCTTCGTACAGACCAAGCAAATCCCGTCCGGGACCCCAGCCCTCCACCGACACCGAAAGATTCTCCATACGAGCGCGGAAGCGGGCGGGGATTCCGGCAATCGCCCGCTCCACGATCTGTTCAAACTCTTCTCGGCTTACCGCAACTCCCACACCGACAGCTTACGCTACTGGTAACGGACCGTCACGGCCGAGGTGCTCGTGGCGCCGGTCCGATCGGTTACGGTGAGGGCAACTTGATAGGTTCCTCGCAACACAAACTGAAACGTTGCCATGGCCGTGTCGCCGCGCGTAATGCCGGATACGGGGTAGCCTTGCGCTGAGGACCAGGAATAGCTCAGATCACCGCCGCTCGTGGTGCTCGACTGACTGGCATCGAGCGTCAGGAGTCCGCTCGAGTCGACGTTGGTTACGGCCATCGTAGTACCGGGCTGGGTGATGACGGCGCTGGGTCCGGCGGGTGCTGCCGCCGCAGGCATGATCATGAACTCGAACTGGAAGAGGTTGCGCTCGTTGGGCCGGATATGGCAGAGCGCCCAATGCACGTCTGCCGAGCCTGGTACCTCGACGCGGGTGAAGTTCAGCACGCGACTGCCCCGGGCGTCGAGCGCCGCATCGAAAGGTTTACACGGTCCCGTGGCGGCGGTGCAGGCGGGGTAACGATCGGTCAAGGGCTTGTCCACGCGCATGTAGTGACTGTCTCCCGAGACCATCACCACTTCACCCGCAAAGGCCTTCGATTCCGACCGCAACACGGAGACAAACTCTTCAAATCCGCTGCGTGTCTGGCCGAGTCCTTCTTCGAAGAACGCTTCGAACATATTCGCCTGAACGAAGATCATCACGCCGAGTGACTTTGAATCCTTGGCGGTCTTGAACGCTTGCCGCAGCCAGGCGATGTTGGCCGCGTTCCGCGCCACGAATTCTTTGTCCTGGTCGTAGAAGGGGTTGGGTGCTCCCTGGGTGAGCTTGTACTCCAAGTTGTTGTTGCTGCCGGGGACGTGGATGGTGACAAACACCACCGGCGCCTTGACGAGCATCGCGTTCTCGACGTAGAGAGCGTACTTGGGATCGGCGGACTGCTTGATCAGGGGGATCGGCCGCTGCCCTAGGCTCATGTTGCCCGCAAAGAGGGTTTTACGAACCATTGCCAGCCGGTCCAGCGGGTTGTAGGCGCCGTTGTTGGCGCGCATGCAGTCGGTCCATTCGTTGTCGCCGACCGAATAGAGAAGAGGCTTTTGAAAGCTGTTGAACCAGTTCAGGACCCGGGTGTAGTGGGTGTCGTCGCAGCGGGTGGAGCCGCTTTTGGTGTCGCCGATGTGGACGGTGAATTCGACGTTCTGACGATTGATGTCGGCAATCACGCGTTCAAATCGGGGTTCCGCCGCTACGCCGTAGGGGGTATCGCCGATCAAGGCAATGTCAAAAGGAGCTTGGGCCAGTAGGCCGAGCGGCAGGCACACGGCGGCAAACGGAAGAGAGAGGGTATTCAGTTTCATGGGTTCCGTCGCAAGACTATCGCGTCCACGTTACAACGTCGTGAAGTTGATGTTTCGTTCCCGCTACAGAGACTTTGAGGCTCCGCCGTCCATGTCGATCAGCGCGCCGTGGAGGAATCGCCCTTCGGGCCCGACCAGAAACGCGACTAACCCAGCGATATCAGCGGGCTCCCCGACCCGCGTCACCCGTTGACTAGCGACAAACCACCCTTCAGCTGCCTGCCGGCTTAGCCCCTTCTCGGCGGCCAATGCGTCCATCCGTTGTTCAAATCGATCGGTCCGCACCGTACCCGGGTTGATCGCGTTGACTTGGACGCCATCGCGAACGCCGACGTCGGCCAGGGCCTTCGTGAACGAGAGCACAGCCGCGTTGACGCTTCCGCCGATCGTGAACTCGGCGCCGGGCGTTTTTCCGCCAACTCCGGCGATGTTGACGACGGACCCGCCGCGCTGGGCGAGTTCCGGCCATGCGCTCCTTACCATTCGAACCGCCCCGTGCAGCTTCAGGGCATAGCCATCCATCCAATCCTCGTCCGTCAGGGCGAGAAACTCCCCGCGCTTGGTTGCTCCCGCGTTGTTGACGAGGATATCGAGGTTCCCAAACTCGACCAATGCCTGCGCGACTACCCGTTGGGCGGCATCGGCTTCTCGTAGGTCTATCGCCATCACGCAGGCGTTGTCGCCCGCCTCGGCGGCTACCTCGGTCAGCGCGGCGCCGTCGCGCGCACACAACATTAGATTGGCTCCGTCGCGGCCAAGGCGCAGGGCGATCGCTCGTCCAATTCCACGGCTGGCACCCGTTACAATCGCTGTTTTTCCCCGCAACATAGCCGCTCCTTTGCGAGACAAACCTAGAGTCGCCCCGTCTTCAGCGTACAATGTTATAGCTGCCGATTAGACGAAAGTGATCCTCACCGCGGTCCGTTGCTCTACACTCCAGTTTCGCTTGCTGGCACTTGGCCTTCTGCTTGCTACCGGCGCAATGCTTGCCCAACCGCCGATTGCTCTCGACCAGGCGGCGATCCGCTCGTGGTCTGGTGCGCAGGGTCTGCAAGAGGAGAGCATCTACGGCTTGGCCGAGTCCGCTGATGGTTACATCTGGCTGGCCAGCCGCGATGGCCTGACTCGCTTTGACAGCCTCAATTTTCAGACCATCTATCCGACTTCGGACGCTCTCGGCAAGGAAAACGCTTTCGGGGCGGTTCTTTCCTTCCGGGACCGCCTGTGGGTTGGTGCTCGTGGATACATAGGCTATTCACCGCTGGACGCCTTTGGTTCCTTCACCAATCCACGGTTCTCTATTACTCGGCTGCCGCGCCGCGATGGTGACGCTTTCGGGGTAGCCTCGCTTTTTCCGGGGCTGGACGGCGATGTCGTGTTTCACCGCTCCGATGGAATCTATCAGCTCCCGGCGAAGGGAGGAGCCCTTGTTCCGTTATACCCGCCGCCGTCCGGTCTGCCGATTCTCGGCTTCCATTTTGGGAAGAGTGGCCGCTACTGGGTGACGACCGCCGAGGGCCTGATGCTGCGGTCTGGTTCGCAATGGATCTCGATCGGGGGACCTGAGCTCGCGACCCCGAGTCTGCTTGAGTCTCGCGATGGAACATTGTGGGCAATGTCGCCGGCCGGGCTTTTCGCGGTCACTACGCAATCGGTTCGACGGGTTGCGCTGCCGGTCGCTCCGGGCCCAAATAAGCAGTACGGCCTTTTGGAAGATCGTCGCGGCGCGATCTGGATTGGGCTCTCCGGGTCGGTGGTTCGGGTTTTCGAGGGCCGAGCCGAATATTTGTCTCTATCGGGCCACCTCCGGCCGGAAGATCAAGTCTCCACGTTTCTCGAGACCGCCGACGGATCGATCTGGATGGGTTCCCGTTGGGGCACATTGGTAAAATTGTCGGCGCCGGTTTTCGCATCGGTGAGCCGTCAGCAGAACCTTGGCAGCGAGGCGATTGCGGCGATTACCCAGGATCCTGGCGGCCGGATTTGGATTGGGACGCGGGCCGACGGGCTGTTCGTTCAGAGCGGCGACCAGTGGCGGAGAGTCCCCGGCGTTGCTCGTTCCGTTCTCATTGCAATGGTCGCCCTTCCTGACGGTAGCTTGCTGGTTTCGAACGAACAGGGGCTTTCCCAAGTGCGCGATTCGAGCGTTACTCTCTTACACCCCATTCCTCGCTTTACTCCGGGTCGTTACGCTGCGTTTTCGCCCGTTTATGGGGACCACCTCTACTATTTCGACTCCGAGCAGATCTTTCGGGTGCAGCTTAAGCCCAACGCCTCGCCCCAGATGAGTCCCTTGGCACCAGCATCAATGGTTCGCTCCGTTGTCGAAACGGCCGATGGTGTTTGGGCCATTAGCGTTGACCGGGGTTTACTTCACATCGCCAACGGCACCGTAACGGCGCATAAGATCGGTGGCGGTTTGGCACCGTTCCACTTCACCCTTCACGAACTCGATGCTGACTTCCTACTGGTCGGTACCGACCTCGGCCTGTTTGCGTTTGATCGTCGCTCCCGTGGCTTTGCTTCGCTCGATCCACTGCTTCCGACCGATCAGGTCTTCTTTGTGCAGCCTGATCGAAACGGGAATCTCTGGTTTGCCGGGCGACGCTCGCTTTCGATGATTCCCACCTCTGCCGTTCGCGGCTACTATCACGGAGAACCAGACTACGTTCGTCCACTCCGGTTTACGGTACAGCAGGGCCTATCCAGCGCGAACTTCGGCCTTGGAACGTCATCGATCGGAACGCTGGCTTCGAGCGGGGAGGTTTGGCTGGCTTCGCTCCGCGGGGCGATTCACTTCGATCCTGCCGCGCTTGTCAATCGCAAGGAGTCGATCCCGTGCGCGATTAGCCAGATTCTCGTCGACGGGGCTCCGATACCGATCTCGACGCCGATCCAACTCCCGTCCAGCCCGCATCGACTCCAGATTCAATACACCGCGCTCGGTCGTACGATTTCCCAAAGTCCCCTGTTTCGGTATCGCCTTGACGGCGAAGGTTCAGCCTGGCAGGAGTCGCGTGGGCTGGAAGCGGCGTTTGTCGCTCTGCCGCCAGGCGATTATACGTTTCGGGTCCAGGCCCAACTCGCCGCCCAAGGGTGGTCCGGCTTGACGACGGACCTGCGGATTTCGATCGCGCCGCGGTGGTACCAGCGACTGGCGGTCCAAGTCGCTCTGGCGCTCGTCCTTTTATCTTCTTTAATGTCCTTTGTTGCTTGGCGGGGTCGCGAAGTGGCGCGACGAACGAAGGAACTGGAAACCCGCGTGCAGATTCGCACCGTAGAACTGGCTGCCGCCCGCGACGAAGCGGAACACTCCAGGCGACAGGCCGAAGCCGCGGCCAGCGCGAAATCGAACTTTCTGGCGACGATGAGCCATGAGATTCGGACCCCCATGAACGGCGTGATCGGGATGACGACCCTGTTGCTCGATACCCCGCTGTCTGCCGACCAACGGCACTATGTGGAAACCGTTCGACACTCCGGTGACTCCCTTCTGCTGCTCATCAACGATATCCTCGACTTCTCGAAGATCGACGCGGGGATGTTGCGTCTGGAATCGATCTCCTTCGATGTTACGGTGGTCGCCGAAGAGGCGGTGGAACTGGTGTCCGGGGCTGCACTTCTCAAGGGCCTTACCCTGCGGATCCACCTCGATCCGCAGCTTCCATCGTTCGTTAGCGGAGATCCTTTCCGGCTTCGCCAAGTTCTCCTGCATCTCCTTTCGAACGCTATTAAGTTCACCGAGTCAGGCACGGTGGCCCTGACGGTTAAGCCTACTACCGGTGATTTGCTCGACTTCGCGGTTACCGATACTGGCATCGGCATCAAGGCCGACGAACTGCCGAAGGTGTTCGAAAGCTTCACGCAAGCTGACGCCTCGACCACCCGAAAGTACGGCGGAACGGGCCTCGGCCTAGCGATTTCTCAACGGCTGGTTCTGCTGATGGGGGGCTCGCTCGAGGTTGGAAGTTCGTTCGGCGAGGGGAGTACGTTCTCGTTTTCGGCGCGCTTGCCGGTCGCCGATTCTGCGTCGAGTTCGCCGTCGTTTGCGGGGCGGCGGATCGCTCTCTACTCGGACGTTTCTTTGGATACCCGAGGAGCTCTGGAATCCGTTGGACTGGTCGTCGTTCCACCGTCGGAGCCGTTCGACGTTGGACTGGTCGACACTGACTCTGCTGTCCTTCCCCTGAGTGACCGGCCAATCCTCTTGCTCGGCACCGGACCGACCGTGCCGACGGATCGACAGCGCTGTGCTCATCTCTCTAAACCTCTCCTCCGGTATCAGCTCAAAGCGGCTTTGCTGAGTCTGTTGGCGGAGCCGGTTCCAGAAGCTCCCGCGATCGCGGCCGAAGCGATTCACTCCGTCCTGGTGGTCGAAGACAACCTGACGAATCAGAAGGTTGTATCCCTGTTCCTGAAAAAGCTCCGCTGCCGGGCGTTCGTGGCTGGCAATGGCCGGTTGGGACTCGAGGCCGTTGCCGCGCAATCCTTTGACCTCGTTCTGATGGACTGCTTGATGCCCGAAATGGACGGATGGGAGGCGACCGCGACCATGCGGCAACGCGGCGTTCGCATTCCGATCATTGCGTTGACGGCCAGTGCGCTGCCTGGAGAGCGCGAGCGCTGCCTCGCCGCCGGAATGGACGATTTTCTGACGAAACCGCTGGACTTTAAGACCCTGGCCGAGACTCTCGCGCGATGGCTTCCCGCAGCCGGTCCGCTACCTGTTGATGGCCCCGGCGTAGAGCCCACGAGAGTGGATTAGCCCACTCCTCATCGTCCGGATGAACGGCCAGGGCACCGCGCTCCAGGAGAAAGGCGACCATCTCGATTCTCCCTTCGCGGGCGGCCCAGCCTAAGGGTCGCGAGCGCCACTCGTCGTCGCGGCCGGCCTGCTCATGTAGCGGGGTCGAGCCCTGCCAAACCCGATGGCTGGGATTCATGCCCGCCGTGAACAAGTACTCGGTCAACTCCCGCGTTTTGGCTCCGGCGCAGTGAACTTGGCTGGCCACTTCCGGCCACCTTGTCAGGATCATTTTGACGAACTCGCCGTGCCCGTTTTCGGCCGCGCTGGCCACCGCCAAGGGGTCTGCCGGAATCCCTGGCATCGCCGCGAGCGCGTCGACGTCGCCGTAATAAGCGATCAGGTGGATCGGTCGCTTCGCCCCGTAGCTCCGCAAGAGATGGATCATCGGCTGATCGTCGTTCTGGATGGCTCTGCTGAGGCAGTCGGCCGAGCTTTCGACGGCTGCGTTGGGGTCGGCCCCATGCTGGAGCAGCAGGCGCGCAACGTCGTGACCTCCGGCGGCGACGGCTTCGTAAAGAGCCGCTCCGCGAGGCGCGATCCCCTCTTCCCGCAGGTTCGGATCCGCCCCGGCGGCAAGTAAGATTTCGACGATCTCCTGGCGTCCCCGTGCGGCCGCGTTGCGCAGGGGCAACCCTGAGCCGAGGTAGTACGTGACGTAGTCGACGATGCGATTCGCGCGGCCCGGATCTTCAGCGAGCAACTGCCTGACGCGCGTGGCGTCTCCCAGGTATGAGGCTGTGCAGATGTCGACCTCTGCGCCGCGGGCGGCGAGATGACGCAGCATCTCTTCCGGTGACGAGGCAGACTCGGCGTCGACATCACGCCAGCCGCGAAAATGGTCGTCGCCACTTATGAGTTGGAGTGGCCGGGCTCCGTCGGGCCGTTGGCTTTCGAGCCCCGCACCAAGTTCGAGCAACGCGTCGACCCAATCGATCCGCCGTAACAGGACCGCCCAATGGATGGCCCTGTTCCCTCGTTGGTCGGCGATGGTGGGCAGGCCGGGCGTCTGGAGGGCCCGAGTGAAATCCCCGGCGCGCAGGGCGGCGGCCATCGCTTCGCCTTCGGCGCAGATGCCGAAGCTGTCCCGCAAGTGAACTTCGAGCAGGCGAACAAGGGCGTCGTGGCGACGTTCGCGGGCCATCCTGACGAACCCATCTCCGATGACCATGTTAACGGCGTCCGCACCCTGAGCGAGCAGAAACGCGGCCACCTCGAGTCGACCTTCGCGGACGGCGAAATGGAGCGGCGTCCGGTAGGCGAAACTACATTTGACAAAGGACGGCTTCCGTTCGACCAACTGCCGCAAAGTGGCCAGATCGCCGGTTGCCGCCCCTTGCAGCATGGCCTAAACCTCGTCTCCCATTCCAGCTCATGGGCGGTAGCTAGCTCGTGAGGCCGGGTCATTATCGATCTCGTAGAGTGGCTGGAACGGGCGACTATAGTTTCGGCAAGGATCTTCGAACATCGCTATCGCCGAGGCCGGAATGCCCGCGCGAACAACGCTTGTTGGTAGACTTTCGCGGCTGAGAACGCGTTCGGTTCGAGGACGATCTCAATTCCATCGGGATATCGTGCTTCTTCACAAACCCCCGTACTTCTCTATAAAAGCAGAACGCTTTGTCCTGGTCGTCCACCACAATGCTGGTCAGCTTGATCTGGATCATGAAGCTAGAATAGCCGGCTCCGCTATCGATACAATCGTGTCTTGACTTCCCGATTCCGTTGGCTCTCCCTTCCCGGTTTGCTCGCCGTGGCGTACGCCCAGCCTTACTCGACCTGGCGCGACTATGGTGGCTCGGCCGACTCCGCCCAATACTCCTCGCTGAACCAGATCAACCGGGCCAACGTCCATAAGCTGCAACGTGCCTGGACCTTCCCGACCGGTGACGGGAATCGCTACTTCTTCAATCCGTTGGTGATTGACGGCACGATGTATGTGTTGGCCAAGGGCAACTCGCTGGTGGCGCTGGACGCGGCGACGGGCAGGGAACTGTGGGCTTCGGCACCGGATCCGGACATCAAGGTGATTACGAATCGGGGCTTCAATTATTGGGAAAGTAAAGACCGTGCGGACCGGCGGCTGCTGCTGTCGGTGAACCATACTCTGCGCGCCTATGACGCACGGAACGGAAAACTGATTCCAACCTTTGGGTCGAACGGACTAGTTGATTTGAAGCAAGGTTTGGACCGTGATCCGCAGGCGCTGGCGCTGGTGCAATCGCTGACTCCGGGGCGGGTCTTCGAGAACCTGCTTATTCTTGGATCGGCTACTAACCAGGGGTATGGTTCGGCACCGGGCGATCTTCGCGCTTTCGATGTGCTCAGCGGCAAGCTGGTATGGACGTTTCATACGATCCCGCGGCCGGGCGAGTTCGGCTATGAGACATGGCCGAAGGACGCGTGGAAGACCGTGGGCGGGGCGAACGTCTGGGGCGAGATGTCGGTGGATGAAAAGCGGGGCATCGTTTACGCGCCCACGGCCTCGGCCAAGTACAACTTTTATGGGGTGGACCGGGCGGGGGCCAACTTGTTTGCCGACAGCCTGCTGGCACTGGACGCGCGGACGGGCAAGCGGCTTTGGCATTTCCAAATGGTGCATCACGATATCTGGGACTACGACGATGCGACGGCTCCGAAATTATTGACCTTGCGGCACGAGGGGAAGACTGTTGACGCGGTCGCCCAGGTCAGCAAACAGGGCTTCGTGTGGGTTTTCAACCGGGTAACGGGCCAGCCGTTGTGGCCGATCGAAGAGCGGGCGGTACCGAAGTCCGATATGCCGGGCGAGATTGTCTCGCCGACGCAGCCGTTTCCCACGAAGCCGCCGCCGTTTGCCCGGCAGAAGTTCACGGTGGATGACCTGAGCCCCTACCTGAGCCCGGCGGACCGCGCCCGGTTTCGGGATGAGATCTTGTCCGCTCGTAACGAAGGGCTGTTCACGCCGCCCGGCACGCGACCGACGATTCAAATGCCGGGCAACAATGGTGGTGCCAACTGGGGCGGGGCGGCGATTGATCCACCGAACGGTTCGCTTTTTGTGGTTTCGAAGGATCTGCCTTGTCTGCTGAAGCTCGAATCGGAGGAGACGGTTAACTCCCGGACGGCGAATACGCCGGAGCAGAAGGGGCAGTTGAGCTATGCCAAACATTGTCAGACCTGCCATGGCGCGGACCGCACGAGCCAGCCTTCGATCGCTGACGCGCCGATTCGGCTGTCGCGTCGCCAGATTGAGAACGCGATTCAGCAGGGTCAGGGCCCGATGCCTGGCTTTCCGAAGTTGCCCGCCGAGGAGTTGAACGATCTGGTCGCCTATCTCTACAACCCGGCCCGCGCCGCCGCGACCGTGCCGGCCGGGGATCGCAACCCGAATGCGATTGACCGTTATTACACGGGATTCGGTTTCATGATCGCTAGTGACGGGCTCGCCCCGATCAAGCCGCCTTGGTCGACCTTGACGAAGTACGACCTGAACAAGGGCACGATTGAATGGCAGATTCCGCTGGGCGACGTGCCGGATCTGGCGGCGAAAGGAATCACGAATACGGGGTCGCATTATCCGAAGGTGGGTCCGGTGGTGACGGCGGGAGGAATCATTTTCACGGGCACGCGGGATCGCCACATCCGCGCTCTCGACACGGCGACGGGTAAGGCGCTGTGGGAGGCGGAGGTGGATACCGCCGTGGAAGGGATTCCGGCAATTTACCAGGTGAATGGCCGGCAGTATGTCGTCTTCTGTGCGGCGGCTCAGGTGGGCCTAACCCCCAATACGCAAAAGAAAATTCAAGGTTCGTACGTCGCTTTCGCTCTGCCGCAGTGAGTTCGGGATTCGATACTGCTAAAATTTCTTCATGTACCCGCTGGTGTCACGTCAGGGGTTTCTATCCCTATGTCTCACCTATCGTTGATCTCGTGCACTGTGCTTGTTGGTATGTTTGGCCTTTCCTCCTGTGCCAGGGAAGGGGCTTCTGCTTCGGCCAACGGTGCCGCGCCGCCCGCCCAAGCCGTTCGTTCCGTGCAGGCGACCTCCGCCAATGTCCCGCTGGAAATCGCCGCCATCGGCAATGTGGAAGCCAGTTCGACTGTCGAGGTTAAGGCCCGGGTAACAGCGCCGGTTGTGCGGGTCGCTTTCGTTGAAGGCCAGGACGTGCGGCAGGGGCAACTCCTGTTTGAGTTAGACGCGGAGCCGTTTCAGCGGCAATTGGCCGAAATCGAAGCCAATATCGCTCGCGACATCGCCAACGCAAAGCAGGCGGAGGCCAACATTGCCCGCGATAACGCCAACTGGAAGAACATGGACTCGATCGCCCGGCGCAGTCTGCAATTGAAAAAGGAAGGGATCTTTTCGAGCGAACAGGCCGACCAGGCGGCTACGAACGCGGACGCGGCCAAGGCTGCCGTCGATGCGGGCCGGGCCGCGGTGGAGAGTGCCAAGGCTGGCGAACGGGCCAATCGGGCCCGGCTCCAGGAAACCCGATTGGTGCTCGACCACACGAAAATCTACGCGCCGATCTCCGGCCGCGCCGGCGTGATTTCGGCCCAACTCGGCAGCCTCGCCAAGCAGCACGACAACACGCTGGTAACCCTTCTGCAGTCGGCCCCCGTCCACGTTTCGTTCTCGGTTCCCGAGAATCTTCTGCCTCAAGTCCGGAAGTACCAGAGCGAAAAGCCGATGACGATTGTCGCCATCGCCGATGGCAATCGGCCCAGCACCGGCGTCTTAAACTTCATCGATAGCGCCGTGGATACCACGACCGGAGCCATCAAGCTGAAGGCACTTTTTACGAACACGGATCGGGTGCTTTGGCCGGGCCAGTTCGTCAACGTCCGGGCCCGCCTGAACGTGGAGCAGGACAGGGTGCTGGTAGCGTCTCAGGCTGTGCAGACGGGTCCGAGGGGTAAATATGTCTGGGTGCTTAACGCCGCCAATAGTACCGTTTCGATGCGCGACGTTACTGTTCTCCGCCTTTATACCCCTCCCGGGTTGGTCGAACAATCGGTTATCGGCTCTGGCCTCAACGCTGGGGAAAGTGTGATCTCGGAAGGGCAGAAGCGGCTTGGGCCCAACGCGAAAGTCCGACTGCTGCCGGCCGGCCTCGTCGCGAACTAACGATCATGGCCATCACTGATCTCTTTATTACACGCCCGGTGGCCACCACCTTGTTGATGGCCGGCTTGTTGGGCTTCGGCCTGATCAGCTACTTCTCGTTGCCCGTCAGCGATCTTCCCCCGGTGGAGTATCCGACCATCCAAGTGACGGCCAGCCTGCCGGGGGCCAACCCGGACATCATGGCGTCGTCGGTTGCCACGCCGCTGGAAAAGGCGTTCTCCAACATCGCCGGGGTCGATAGCATGTCGTCGGCCAGCACGAACTCTTCGACCACCATCACGCTCCAGTTCGACTTCAGCCGTACGATTGATTCGGCGGCCCAGGACGTCCAATCGGCTATCTCTCGAGCCACCGGCGAACTGCCTCGAAACATGCTCGCGCCGCCGTCATTCAAGAAGGTGAACCCGGCCTCTCGACCGGTTCTTTATCTGGCGCTGACTTCGGACACGATGACCCTGGCGGCCCTCAACGAGTTTGCTGAAAACCTCATTGGCCGGCGAGTCTCGATGGTGAACGGCGTGGCGCAGACCTCCGTTTTTGGCGGTCAAAAATATGCCGTTCGGGTGGAAGCCGACCCGGACCGCCTGGCCGCGCGCCAGGTTGGTCTGGAAGATATTCGGAGTGCCTTGGCGCAGCAGAACGTGAATCTCCCGGCCGGTTCCATGCACGGGATTACCAAAGCCTACACCGTTCAATCGAACAGTCAGCTCACTGCCGCGGACCAGTTTCGCCCGATGATCGTGGCCTTTCGCAACGGCAATCCGGTGCGGCTTGAAGACGTCGCGGTCGTCCGGGATAGCGTGAATTCTGAGCGGAATGTCTTCTGGGTGAATGGCAAGCCTGGCATGATTGTCGCAGTCCAGAAACAGCCCGATGCCAATACCGTCGAGGTCGTTGACGCGGTTAAGGAGTTGCTGCCGAACCTACGCCAGAACATGCCGGCCGGCATCTCCCTGCTGGTCGAGTTTGACGCCTCCCGGAACATTCGCGAATCCATCGAAGACGTCAAGTTCACGCTCTTGCTGACGATCGTGCTCGTCATCCTCGTCATCTTCGTGTTCTTACGCAACCTTCCCGCCACCATCATCGCCAGCCTGGCCGTGCCGCTTTCGCTGCTGGGTACCTTCGGCGTGATGAAGTTGCTCAACTTCACGATCGACTCGCTTTCGATGATGGCGATGACGCTGTCGGTCGGCTTCGTTGTCGACGATGCGATTGTGATGATGGAGAACATTGTTCGTCACATGGAGATGGGAAAGCCGCGTCTGCAAGCCGCCTATGAAGGGGCTCGCGAAGTTGGGTTCACTATCGTTTCGATGACAATTTCGCTGGTCGCGGTGTTCATCCCCGTTCTTTTTCTGGAAGGCATCATCGGACGCCTGCTGCGAGAATTTGCCGTCACCATCGCCGTTGCGGTGCTCATCTCCGGCGTGATTTCCCTCTCGTTGACGCCGATGCTCTGCAGCCGGTTCCTGAGCCACAACCAAAATCATGGCCGCGCGTTCCAATGGTTCGAGCAGTTTTTCAATGGCATGAACGACGTTTACCGGACGACCTTGCGATTCACCCTGCGCTTCCGGTTCGCGACCTTGGTCCTCACCATCGTCACTACCGTGGTAACCGGTTGGCTCTTCGTCGTCATGCCGAAGAGCTTCGTTCCCGTGGTTGATAGCGGCATGGTCTTCGGCGGCACCGAAGCCGCGCAGGATACGTCCTTCGATGAGACCGTCCGCCTGCAAAAGCAAGTGATGGGCATCGTCCAGAAAAACAAATGGGTCAGCCAGTTCGGCACGGGCACGAGTACCCAAAATAATGGCTTTCTCTTTATCCATTTCAAGCACGACCCTGCTCGTCCCCACGCCACCGCCATCGTCGCCGACCTGCAAAAGCAGTTTGCCCAAATTCCTGGCTTTTCGGTCTTTCTGCAGCCACCTCCGATGCTGAGCTTGGGCCAGAACGAATCCCGGTATCAATACTCGGTGGCCCTGCAGGATGCCGACACGGCCGCTCTTTACCAGTGGGCTCCCAAGCTAGAAGCGAAGCTCCGGACGGTGCCGGCGCTCGCGGACGTTTATAGCGATCTTCAACTCAATAACCCGCGGGTTAATGTCGACATTGATCGCGACCGTGCCCTGGCTCTCGGCGTCACTCCGGAGCAGATCGCCAATACGCTCTACGACGCTTACGGCAACCGCCGCGTGTCTACGATCAGCGCTCCGGCCAACGAGTACGATGTCATTCTCGAAGTGCTGCCGCAGTTCCGTCAGGACCCCGCTGGGCTATCGAAGTTGTTCATCCGTTCGACGAACAACAAGCTCGTACCGCTCTCGGCGGTCACCCGTGAAAGGCAAGGTGTTGCCCCGCTGAGCGTCAATCACATTGGCCAACTTCCCGCGGTGAATCTTCAATTCAACGCCAAGCCCGGCTACTCGCTCAGCCAAGTGACCGAGCAGGTGGATGAGGCGGCCAAAGAGATCGGCTTGCCGGACACGATGTCCTTCAGCTATCAGGGAACTGCTTCGGCGTTTCAAAAGTCCGTCGGCGGTCTGGCCGTGCTGCTTGCCATCGCGGTCCTGGTGATCTACCTCGTGCTCGGGGTGCTGTACGAGAGCTTCATTCACCCGATCACGATTCTTTCGGGGCTGCCGTCGGCCGGCCTGGGGGCGCTCGTGACCCTGCTGCTGTTTGGCGACGATCTCAACCTATTCTCGTTTGTCGGGATTATCTTGCTGGTTGGGATCGTGAAGAAGAACGCGATTATGATGGTGGACTTCGCGATCATGGCCCGGCGCGAAGGTCGTCCCGCGGACGAGGCGATTTTCGAGGGATGCATCCAGCGCTTTCGACCTATCATGATGACGACGATGTGCGCGTTGCTCGGTACGCTGCCGATCGCTGTTGGGTACGGCGCAGGGGCGGAATCCCGCCGCCCGCTCGGTCTGGCCGTGGTGGGCGGTCTGTTGGTTTCGCAGTTGCTTACGCTATATATTACGCCGGTGATTTACCTGTATTTGGAGAAGCTCACAGGCGCCCAGGCGGTGAAGCCGGTTAAGGCTCCGGAAGTGGTCGAAGCCCTTTAACGGGTCCTGCGCTGCGCAGCAGAAGGGCCGACCCGACTAGGCCAGCGGCCAGCGAGCTAGCGAGAATCCCGAGCTTTGCCCGCGCCAGCAATTCGGCGTCGGCGAACGCTAGCGCACCGATGAGCAGCGACATCGTAAACCCGATTCCGGCCAGCCACGCGGCCCCGTGAATGCCTCTCCAGTTTACTCCGTCCGGCAAACTCGCCCATCCAGCCTTCACCGAAAGCCACGAGAGGAGGGTGATGCCGATCGGCTTGCCCAGCAGGAGCCCGATCGCTACGCCCAGGGTGACAGGATCGGCTGCGCGACTCGCCAGATCCCCGCTGAAGACAACGCCCGCGTTCGCCAAGGCAAAGGCCGGCATAATCAGAAACGTTACCCAAGGGTGTAACGCCTCGTTAAAGCGGAACAGCGGCGGTTTCGCCTTCTCGCACGCGTCCTCCAAGGCATCGATCGCCACCTGCTGCTCTTCGTCGTTCAGCGGACTTTTCTCGCGATCGGCGCACTGGTCAAGGTGTTTGACAATGGTTCGAATCTGGTGGAGAAACGCAGGGACGTTGAGCTGTGTTCGCGACGGAATCGTCAGCGCCAGGATGACTCCGGCGATGGTGGCATGGACCCCCGAGTGCATCACCGCCAACCAAAGCGCGAGTCCAAGGAGTGCGTACGGAAAGGGGTGGCGCACGCCTATGCGGTTGGCCACGACAAGCAGCACCACGACTCCGGCGGCCACCGCAATCCCGACCCATGCGATGTTCGCTGTGTAAAAGACTGCGATCACCAGAACGGCCGCGATGTCGTCTACGATCGCCAGTGCGGTCAGGAATACCTTCAAACCCAGCGGCACGCGGTCGCCCAAAAGCGCCATGATGCCGATGACGAAGGCGATATCGGTCGCCATTGGGATGCCCCAGCCGTGGGCCCCGGGCCCGCCGAAGTTGAACGCCGTATAGAGCAACGCAGGGACGAGCACCCCGCCCAGCGCTCCGACGATCGGTAAGGCAGCCTGTCGCGGAGACGCGAGTTCGCCCACCAACAACTCCCGTTTAATCTCCAGCCCAACGACCAGGAAGAAGAGCGCCATCAGCCCATCGTTCACCCAGAAATGAAGGTCGCGATCCATCGCTTGGCCCGCGAAGCTTACGGCGAGTTTCGTGTGCCAAAGGCTGGCGTAGCTGTCTGACCACGGCGAGTTCATCCAGATTAAGGCGATCGCGGCACAGAGCAGGAGTAGGATGCCGCCGGAGGTCTCCCGGGCCGCAAACTCTTGAAATGGGCGGAGCATGGGACGAAGGCGTGTATCGGCGACGGACTTCAGCGGATTGGGATTACTCATCAGATTCCTATTATCCCGTCACTTGTGTCGAGACGAAAGTAGATCATCCGGCTTCTTTCGTCGCTGCGGCCTTCAGTCCGCACCGATTCTATTCGCCTCTATCCGGCCGAACCTGCAGTTCTTCCGCAGCATGGAACCAGTCCTCATCCGGCGACCCAATTGGACAGCCTCTGGCTTCCCACAATCGATGGGCAATGATCGCGAGGTCATCGTGTTCGAATCGAGAGGCCCCGTGCCCGTTGCTTGATTCGCGATCGGCGTGTTCCATTTCCTGCGACTCCGCGCCTTGTTCATGGTTGTCGTAGTGAGATCGATTAGACATTTCATTTTCTCCTTGATGGCGTCTTGCCTACACCCGGAATGGTTGCAAGGGAAGATCCAAATCCGGGTCCGCCTACGAGGCTCAAAGAACTGTTCCCGCGGAGCGAGGATCCCGCAAAGAGCGACCGCCCAGCGTCGGATGACCGTGTTTGGTCATCACTATGCCAACACCTTCCTCACCACTTCGCCGCGCACCCCCGTGATCCGCTGGTTGAACCCCTGATAGAAGTACGTCAGCTTCGTGTGATCCAGCCCCAGCAAATGCAACAGCGTCGCATGCAAGTCGGACACGTGCACCCGCTCGTCCACCGCCGCGAAACCCAATTCGTCCGTCGACCCAATCGCCTGTCCGCCCTTCACCCCCGCCCCCGCCAGCCACATCGAAAACCCATGCCAATCGTGGTCGCGGCCGGGCTTGCCTACCCCCTCGCTGGTCGGCGTCCTGCCAAACTCCCCACCCCATAGCAGTAGCGTCTCGTCCCACAGCCCAGTCGCCTTCAAATCCTCGATCAACGCCGCCGTTGGTTTGTCCGTCTCCCCGGCGTGTAACTTGTGGTTGGTGATGCAGTCATTGTGACCGTCCCAAGTGTCTTCGATGTGCCCGCCGCCGGAATACAGCTGCACAAATCGAACGCCCTTTTCGAGCAATCGCCGCGTCATCAAACACTTCCGGCCGAAGTCTGCCGTGAGACGGTCATCCAACCCATAGCGCTCCCGCGTCGACGCCGATTCCCGCGACAGATCGACCACCGCCGCCGCCTCCATCTGCATTCGATAGGCAAGCTCATACGACGCAATCCGCGCCGATAGTTCGGAGTCGTCCGGATGGCTCGCCAGGTGCTCCTGGTTCAGCTTGTGCAGTAGCTCCAACGACCGTCGCTGGGTCTTATCGTTCACCCCCGCCGGTGGCTGCAAATCCAACAACGGTGCGGCACCGGACCGAAACAACGTTCCCTGATACGCCGCCGGCATATACCCCGCCGTCCAGTTCGAAGCGCTGCCAATCGGCCCGCCCCGCGGATCCGTCATCACCACAAACGCCGGCAGGCTCTGGTTGTCGGTTCCCAAGCCATAGGTCACCCACGCTCCCGCGCTCGGCTTGCCCAGAAAAATACTGCCCGTGTTCATCTGCAAGCAGCCCGAAGCATGCGCCGCGGTGTCGGTATACATTGACCGAATCACGCACAGATCGTCGGCAAACTTTGCCGTGTGCGGGAAGAGTTCGCTGATGGGCAACCCGCTCTGGCCTCGTGGCTTGAACTCGAATGGCGACCCCATCAAATACCCGATCGCCCGCCCGTTCGAACCCACCGTCAGCGGTCCCTTATACGCCTGCCCGCTTCGTTTCGTCAGTTCCGGCTTGGGGTCGAACGTATCCACTTGGCTCGGCGCGCCGTTCATAAACAGAAAGACCGCGCGCTTGGCTTTCGCCGCAAAATGCGGCTTCTTCGGGGCGAGGATGGAGTTTGCTGAAACGACTGTGTCACGGGTCAGCAAGTCTATCAGCGCTACGCCCGCGAACCCTCCGCCGGTTTGCCAAAGAAAATCCCGTCGCGTTTTTTTAGTTGGCATATGCAAACTCATTCAGGTTCAAAACCACTCGCGTCATCTGTTCCAAACTCCCCGTCTGCAGAAAGCCCAACATCGCTTGGAGTTCCGTGGCCGTGGGGCGCCGCGCCAAGGCTAACCGGTAGGCCAGCTCAATCTGCGCTTCGGCCCCCTGAGCTTCCCGCCGCAAACGATCGGCGAAGTACTTCGCCTGGCGATTGATGAAGTCCCCGTTGAACATCTGCAACGCTTGCGGGGCAACGGATGTCGTCTGTCGCTTGGCGGCCGGGCGCGTCGTATCGCAGACGTCCAAAACCTCTAATAGAGGCACCATCAATGAGCGCTTAACGATGTAGTAAATCGCCCGCCGCGAGGCTTTCTCCTCCTCAAACGGCTTCCATATCTTGTCCGGATCGCTCGACCCTTCGAGGGCTTCCGGCTGCATCTTCGGATACACGAATTCCCCGTACATCGCCGGGTTCAACCGGCCGCTTACCGCCAATGCCGAATCCAAAATCGCCTCGGCTTCCAGCCGCCGATACGGCATCCGCCAAAGCAGCCGGTTCTCTGGATCCACCGCCGCGTACTGCGCATTCCCGGTCTTCGCCATCCGATATGTATTGCTGCTCAGGATCAACGTGTGCATCTTCTTCAGCGACCAGCCGTTGTCCATGAACCACACCGCCAGCCAGTCGAGCAGCTCCTCGTGGGAGGGCCGATCTCCCATCACCCCGAAGTCATTGGCCGTCCGGACTAAGCCATCGCCGAAGTGCCATTGCCACACCCGGTTCACGATCACCCGGGCCGTCAGCGGATTGTCCCGCGAAGCGATCCAGTTGGCGAGTCCCAGACGTCTGCCGCTCGTCCTCCCGCCGGGCAACGAAAACGAGGGCTGTGCCTTGGTTAGAACCTCGGGTACGGACGGCTCTACCTCGGGCCCCGGAGAAGATGCTTTTCCTCGAATGAGGATATGGGTCGGCGGCTGCACAGCTTGGGGCTCCTCCATGAAGTAGCCGCGGGGGAGATCGGGCGTTTCCCTTTTCAGTCGGGCCACTTCAGCTTCCACGGGAAGCGCCGCCCACTCCTGCTCGAGCACATTGCCCCAATCCTTCGCTACCTTCTTCGTTTGCAAATACGTCACCACCGCCTCGGCCGGCAGTTTACTTTTGCCCGATTGCAGCCAATCCGTCCGCGCCGGCGCTCGCACTGCGGCGATCTGTTCTTCGCGCTCGTTGAACCGGTCAATCTCCGCGGGACTGCCAACCGGCCGGTCCAACTCGGTCCGCCCATTCCGCGGCCGTTTCAGACCGTTGAACACCGCGATCATGCCGTAGTAATCCTTCGTCAGCAAAGGCTCGAACTTATGGTTGTGGCAACGCGCGCAGGCCAGGGTCAACCCCAGAAAGCCCTGCGCCGTCGTGTTCAAAATGTCGTCCAGTTGGTCGAACCGGTCTTCCGCCGGGTCGGCCGGTTCATCGTCCCAGGGCCCTAGCCGCGCAAAGCCGGTTGCCAGCAACGTTTCGGCGCTCCGATCCGGCAGCTCGTCCCCCGCCAACTGCTCCACCACGAAGCGGTCGAAAGGTTTATCGGAGTTGAAAGCCCGGATGACGTAGTCCCGAAACTTCCAGCCCCGCGGTTTGGCTTCGTCGCGTTCGTAGCCGTTGGTATCGCCATAGCGGACCACGTCGAGCCAGTGCCGCGCCCAGCGTTCGCCGTACGCCGGACGCGCCAAGAGCGAACGCGCGAGCTGATCCCAATCCCCGTGGAACGCATCTTGCTCGGCGATCGTCGGGGGGATCCCGGTTACGTCCAAATACATTCGCCGCAGCAGATCGCCGTCGGTCGCGGGGGCGGCCGGCCGCCAGCCCTTGGCCTCCAACTTCGCCAGCACAAACGAGTCGATGGGGTTCCGTATCCAGGCGTTGTCGCGCACGCTGGGCACAGCCCGCTTTCGCGGCGCGTGAAACGCCCAATGCGCTAAGCGCGGATCCACTTTCGGCGCGGCGGTAAGCTCCGCGCCGGGCCAGTCTGCGCCGGCGTCGATCCATTCCTTTAACAGCTTGATTTCAGTAGCCGTCAACCGCGGTCCGGAGGGTGGCATGATCAGTTTCGGATCGGTGCCCGAAACATAGCGGATCAAGAGACTCGCTTCGCTTTTCCCCGGCTCAATGGCCGGAATCCCGCTTTCACCCCCCCGGAGCGCATCCGCCCGACTGTCCAAACGCAAGTGGCTTTTCTGCAGCGCCGGGCCGTGGCAAGCCAAGCACCGCCGCGCCAGCAACGGCCGCACATCGGTGACAAAATCGGCCGCCGAACTCAGCATCGGAATCAGAAGCAGCAGGTATCGCATGACGGACATCCACCGTCACTCTATCGCAACCCTTGCTAGAGCACCAACCCAGAGTGATCTACTCGAACCTGGCGCTGCGCAATGTGGTGCAACTGGTTCTAGACGAGCGGCATCACATTATTGAGAGTAGTACGTTCTCCTTCGGTCCAAGCGACCAGCGATATCCATTCGCCGTATCATAGAAAGAGACATATTCGCCTCGAACACGGGCGAAGCGGTGCAGGGCCAAGCCCCGCCGTCGACAGGAATCGATTTCCGACTCCACTGCCATCCTCAAGGAATTGCAAGCCATCCCATAGCCATGACCCAACGCCACCCTCACCCCCTCCAGAAGATCCTCGAAAATCGTATCGCCATCATCGACGGCGCGATGGGTACGACGATCCGCACTTACGGGATGACGGAGGCGCACATCCGCGGCGAGCGCTTCAAAGATTCGACCAAGGACCTGCTCAACAACGGGGACCTCTTTTCGCTCACCCAGCCCGACATGATCTGCGATATCCATCGCCGGTTTCTCGAAGCCGGCGCGGACATCATCGAGACCAACACCTTCGGCGCAACCAGCATCACCCAAAGCGAATTCTTTGTCGACGACCCGCGCGAACACGGCGGCCGCAAAGACCCCGCGTTCTATCAGAAGATCATCGAGACCCCCTTTTTGAGCAGCCTCGCCTGGGAGATTAACGAACAATCCGCCCGCCAATGCCGGGAGTGGGCCGACCGTGTGGCCAACGCCACGGGCCGCCAGCGCTTCGTCGCCGGAGCCATCGGACCGCTCACCGTTTCGCTCACCAACTCGCCCGACGCCGATGACGCCGGCGTCCGCGTCGTCACCTTCGATCAGGTGAAAATCGCCT
>JBBRIO010000007.1:0-26015 GCA_038220855.1 Bryobacterales bacterium
ACCTTGGTGTCCATGCCAGCGCCGGAGATGTTCTTGCCGATCTCATCGAGCATCAGAATATCCAGGTCGAACGGGACGCGCCCCATCCAGGATTTAGCCAGAGCGAGCAGTTCTTCTTCGCGCTTTTCCATGTTTTCGACGGGGACGGCCTCGACATGAGCAGTTTGGTGATAAGCGTCTTCTAGAATCGCCAGGCCGCCGAGGATTTTGCCGGAACTGAGGACTTGCCGTCCGACGCTGCGAATTACATGGTGCAAGCCTAACTTGTACGCATAGGTGTGATAGCGTTGAGCGCCGGCGAACTTACCGAGACCGATCGCCATCATCTTAAACAAGCCACTTTCGATTTCGCCGGCGAAATCGGTATGCCATTTTACGCGGCCAACTAACATGACCCCGTCGGCTTCGAAGGCCTGCTTATCGAGAAAGGCCTCAATTCCGTTGGCGTCGCGTCCGAGCGAGACGACCTCAAGATTGCTGATGATGGGGCACCCCATGGTGGCTTCCGTGATCCCATAATGAGCCAGCACATCCGCTTGGCCTTCGGCGGTGGCGGCACCGTGACTTCCCATCGCGGGGAAGATGAAGGGAGAGCAACCGGCAGCAATCCAGTAATCGACGACCGCCCTGGCGATTTGGTCGATATTGGTGATTCCGCGGCTTCCCACGCCGATCGCGACCCGCGACCCACGAGCGAGGCGCGAATCGATGGCGGCCGATTGCAAAGCGCCGGTGACGGCTCCACGAACATCAGGAAGCGCGCGGCTCGGAAAGTTCTGTCTCACCCTAACAATTCGGGGTAGTTGAAAAATTGACTCCAGCATCAGGCGAAGTATACCAGTTCGATGAATCGCTTCGAGCGGCTTAGCAGAAAAGGGATTTTTCGACGTCTTCGGGCTTGCATTGCACGCCAACGTAAAACTTGCCGAATTTGGCGTAGACGGCGCTGACTTCGTCGAAGCGCATCTCGTAGATTAAGCGTTTGAATACGGTCGGGTCGTCGGCGAAAAGGTCGACGCCCCATTCCCAGTCGTCTAGGCCGATCGAGCCCGTAATGATCTGCTTGACGCTGTCGGCGTACCGCCGGCCCACCATGCCGTGCTCGTGCATCATGCGAGCGCGCTCCTCGATCGGCACCGTATACCAGTTTTTGTCTTCGCCGCGAAGTCGGTCCATCGGGTAGAAGCAGATGTACTTGCGGTCAGGGATTTGGGGATAAAGGCGCGGTGCCATCGCTTCCGCTTGACGAGCGAGGGTTTCCTTGATCGCCGCATCCCACTCTTCGGTGTGAGGAGCGAGGCCCTTTTCAGTTAACGAGCGAAACGTTTTGACCGAGGACTCGTAGAGCCCAAGTTCCACGACGGAGGTATAGTCCCCGACCGGCTGCAGATAAGCGGCCAGATCCAGATTGCCGAAGTCGCGCTGTACCTGCTGCAATTCCGCCAGGGTCGAGCGAAAATAGACCATCATCAGATCGCCTTTGCCGACCATCGCAAACGCGGCAGTCTGTCCGTCGGCGTTCTCTTGCATGAAGCGCAAGTCTGCCGCGAAATCACGAAGCATCTGCCGACGCCGCAGGGTTTCCAATCCGTTCCATCGCGAACGGTCGATCCTGTACATCTGGTGCAGCACCCAGGCACCCTCAATGGTCAACGGGACGGCTGGTAGGGGAGTGGGGACAGAAAGAGGGGTTTGTTCAGGCATAGGACTACTCTATCTACTTTAAACCGTCGATAAGAGATTGTCGGGGCGATGCGTTCTTTTGGTTTTAAGGTGTTTTCCTTATGCAGGAAGTACCAGGAACGGTCGAAAGACCTCTTAGGACAACGTGTAATGACTTCAAACGCCGATTCTCGTCTCTTCTCTCTGGTTCTGCTCGCGACTTTGGCTGCAGGAATCAGCAGTGCCCAGCCGTCCTCCCAGGTGCGGGTTTATTCTGTCCCCCCCGACGGAACATTCCTCGTTGACGGCATTCAGTATCGGGGTTCCCAGACTTTTGTTTGGCCAACGGGAAGCAAGCATTTTCTGGAAGCTGACCTGGAGAACCAGACCGGGGGAGTCGACACGAGGTGGACGTTTTCAGCTTGGAAGGACAATCGCGGACTGATAGGGAACGGGGCGAACCGCTTTCAAACCGTCACAGCCAACCCAGCGATAACCTCCTATGAAGTCCTGTACAACAAGGAATTCCGGATCCAATTCATTTTTTATTCGGCACCGGGAATAGCGAGCGGCGCTCCGTGCTCGACGTCAAGTGCATTTCCCGGCCAAGTTTTCGTAAACAACCAGTGTTATCAGACGTCGTTCTCGGCCTACTATGCGGTTGGTCAAGAGCTATCGATGCAAGCTGTTCCCAACACTGGATTCATCTTCACGGGCTGGCTGGTGAATGGCAATCCGCCAAGCGATTCCTCCTTGCGAACCTACACGGTAAGAAGTCCTGCCCTTGTGACCCCTATTTTTGCGCCAGCCAAACGAGTCCTTTTCTACACCGACCCGGAGAGTCTGCAGGTTTCGGTCGACCGAACCCCGTTTAACACGGCCGGCCGTTTTGAAGATGTTGGCCGTTCCAATCCTGGTCTGAGGGAATTTGCCGGAGGAGCTCGACATCTGCTGAGTGCGCCGAGCCCCCAACAGGATCTGCAGGGCCGCGTGTGGGTTTTTGATTCCTACGACGTTTCCCTCGGCCCGGGTGGGGTTTACGAAGTAACGAATGTGAATGTGATGCAAACGGTAACGGCCCGTTTTGTGCGCGGTGCCACTGTTTCGTTTCTCACTCAACCGAGCGGGCTCAAGCTGTCGGTGAACGGTAGGGATACTTGGCCGTCGCTCAATTTCGTCTGGGCGGTCGGAAGCGCCAATACGGTGACCGCACCCGCGATCACTACCGATCGCCGGGGGCGCAAGTATCGATTTCTGAATTGGTCTAACGGAGGACCCGCGACGCAAGACATTACGACGCCGGCCGATACAACCCAGGGAGGATTGCGGCTGACGGCCAACTACGAACTTTTGCCGAGAGTGACGATAACGACCAATCAGCCGGCGTCTCGAATCTTGATCGACGGGCAGGCTTGTGAGATGCCCTGTGTACTGGACCGGCCCAATGGCTCGACGGTTGCGTTGGAAGCGACGGCGACAATCGCTTTCGGGGCCGACTCCCGGGCCGAGTTCGCGTCCTGGAACGATAGTGGAGAAAGGATCCGCACGCTGGCGTTTGCCGGAGACGAGCGGCGCGTGAGTCTCAGCTATCGCATGGCGAATACGCTTCGCGCTGTGGCTGATCCAGTCGAGGGCGCGACCTTTACTTTTGAGCCACCTTCGGCTGACGGATTTTATCCGGAGACCGCCGCCGTGAGGGTTACGGTGAACTCACTGGAAGGGTTCCGATTCCGCCGCTGGGCAGGAGATCTGGACGGATCGTCTGATTCCGGGGTAGTTTCTCTACGCAGTCCGCGTCTGGTTCGAGCGCTACTCGATCGGATTCCGGTGATCCCGTCGGCGGGAATCCGGAATGCCGCCGGTGAAACGCCGGACTTGGTGGTGGCTCCGGGCAGCGTAATTTCGGTCTTCGGTCGACAACTTGCGCCTGACTACGCAGCCGGCCCGACCGGTCCGCTATCCCAAGTTCTCGCGGGTACAACGGTTCGCTGGGGCAATCGGTTGTTACCGCTACTGTTCGTCTCGCCTGAACAAATCAACGCCCAACTCCCGTTTGACTTGGCCGAGGGAGAGCAGGTACTGGCCGTTCGGACGGGAAATCAACCGGAAATCCAGGGGAAAGTGCAAATTGTGCGTAACGCGCCCGGTTTGTTCGGGTTTACCTTGGACAGCAAATTCTATTTGGCAGCGACGCACGAAGACGGCAGCGTCATTTCGCCTGACAGTCCGGCTCGCCGGGGAGAAACAATCACGCTGCTAGGCACTGGTTTTGGACCTTACGTCCGCCCGGTATTCGACGGGTTCCCGGTTCCGTTGACTCCCGCCAATCCAGTCGCAGACCCGGTCGAGCTCAGAGTTGGGGAGAACTTGCTTACTCCGCTCAGTGCGATCGCAAGCCCTGGACAGGTCGGGTTGGTGGCGGTAAAGCTATTCATTGGGGAGCAAGTGGCGACTGGCCGCGAAGTTGTGATCACCGCAGTGGTGAACGGTCGAAGCTCGAATACGGCCATCTTGCCTATTGAATAGACACGGGATCCTAATGAAATCTCTACTTGTCGCGCTGGCGTATCCAATTTTTCCAATGCTTTTGGGAGCGGCGCCCGGATTCGAGGCGAGGCCGGAACCTTCGGCGTGGCGTTTTGCACATGCCGATGCTCAGATTCTCGCAGGCGCCGACCTTTTCCGCCTTGGTCAGAATTCGCTCGGAGCAAAGTTGCGTCAGCAGTTTTTGGCCGCGATGGGTCCGGAACTCTCGCGTCATGTTCAGCGTTTGTTGGTCTCGACGGCGTTTGGAGTCGACGGAAGCGCGGACTCTGTACTGGTCTTATCCGGTCCGCTGGATGCGGGACGAATCAAACAGATGGCCGATCGAGGCCACGCACTGATCAAGGCGTATAAAGGGATCGAAGTGATCCTGCCTCCGAGTGGTTCTCCGGGTGAAGTGCACTTCGCTATCGTGGATGCCCAAACGGCATTGCTGGGGACCCGGTCGGCCGTGACGGCGGCGATTGACCGAAGTAAGGCTCCGGCGGGTGCGCTGGGACGACGCAGTTCGTTGTTTGGGCGAGCGTTGGAGCTAGCGACAGAAGCCGAAGTTTGGGTGCTGACCGACGATCTTCCGGCCGGGTTCGCACCGACCGCTTGGGATGGGGTAAGTGGCACGCAGTCCGCCGGACTCGAACTGGTTCTAAAAGTAGGGGCGAATGCTGGTTTGGCAGTCGGCTTCCATATCGAAGAAGCCGCCGTGCTTGACGAGGCGATAAGGGCGATCGAGACCGAACGGTTTGGGACGCGTTCCGGTGTCTACGCGCTGTCACCCTGGCTTCCGAGACTAGCGACGGTGCGCCAATCGAACGGACTTGTCCTATCGGGCCAACTCAGTCAAATCGAAGTCCTGGAGGAATTCCCTGCCCTAGCGGCTGTACTCGGTCTGCCGATTAAACCTTCAGCACCGAAGCCCGCTCTTGAACTCACGGAAGTTGCGACGTTACGGCGGAAACCGGCGGAGCCTCTGCCGATTGCGCCGAAGCCGCCGCCCCCACTCCGGGTCCGGATCGAAGGGCTCGATACGGGCACGCTGGAAATTCCCTACCAAAGCAAGCCCTAGCGACTCTGTGTTGGCGCGCCGCACTTGGGAGCGAGCGTCGTTCTATCCATTTTAAGAAGTAGTGTAGAATCGTCGGTCATGCTGCCTTCCCGCCTTACGGCTGAACTCATTGCTGAATTTTTTGGAACACTCGTCATCCTGATCTTAGGAACGGGGGTGGTGGCCTCCGTCGTGCTCTTCAGCACTGGAACCCAAGGTGAGATCGTCAACGGCGGCACGACGAACATCAATTTGGCGTGGGGGTTGGCGGTTATGTTCGGCGTTTTCGTTGCTGGCAAAACAAGCGGAGCGCACTTGAATCCGGCGGTGACGCTTGCTCTTGCCATCTTTCGCGGATTCTCGTGGGCCAAAGTGGTGCCCTACGTATTGGCACAGTTGGCAGGCGCCTTTACTGGCGCTGCCCTTGTGTATCTGAATTATCGGGAGGCTTTCCTGAAATTTGATCCGGGTCTGGAGAAGTCCGCCGGAGTTTTTGCGACGTTTCCGGCGTTCCCGGCTGCCCCGATGGCAGGGTTTGTCGATCAAGTCATCGGAACAGCCCTGCTGCTTTTCCTTGTTTTGGCCATTACCGACGACGAAAACGCTCCGCCTCCGGCTGGGCTCGCACCTTTGTTCGTCGGACTGATCGTAGTCGCTATCGGCATGAGCTTCGGATCGATGCATGGTTACGCTATCAACCCGGCACGCGATTTTGGGCCACGACTCTTTACCGTTTTGGCTGGGTTTCGCAACAACGGCATAACCGACGGCAGTGGGATTTTTTGGGTTCCGCTGATTGCTCCACTCCTCGGAGGGATCATCGGGGCGGGCGTCTACGATTTCGGCTTCCGGCGCTTTCTTCGTTAACTCTGTCAGAATAAGGATATGTTCGTTTCCGTTCGCGCTCTTGACCACGCCAAAATCACTTTCGCCGAATCGATCCTGCCGGGTACGATTGAATGGGACCCTGGGACCAATCAGGCGTCTCCCTTAGTTGCCCACGGCGAAGCAAGCTTGGACGAGATGACGCAGGAGATCCACTTCGTCGGGCACCTGGCGGTTTCGTTGCAGGTCGATTGCCATCGATGTTTGACCTCGGTAGAGATCCCAATCGAGAATGATTTCGATTTGCTTTACGAGCCGCTTCCGGAATCACTTCCTGGCCAGGAGGTAGAACTCCATCCGGGGGATATTGATCTCGGATTTTACGATGGGGACGGGATGGAACTGAATGACGTGCTGCGGGAACAGGTTCTGCTCCTACTGCCGTCGAGTTTGCTTTGCACCGCGGAATGCAAGGGCCTGTGTTTCGTCTGCGGCATCAACCGAAACGAACAGACCTGCTGCTGTACGACCACAATCCCTGACGAGAGGTGGGCTGCGTTGGGCAAGTTGTAGCGGATTCGATAAATATTCGCTATACTGATCGGTTAGAGACCTAGCCATGCCTAATCCCAAACGACGTCACTCCAAGCGCCGCACCTCCTCCCGCCGCGCGCATGACTTTCTGGTTCGCCCGATCCACTCGGAGTGCCCCAACTGCCACGCTGTGAAACTTCCTCATCGCCTTTGTCCGAGCTGCGGCTTTTACAAGGGTCGCGCGGTTATCGAAGTTGCTGAACAGTAAGTTCAGTTAAAGGTGCCATTTCATAGCTATGGTGACAATCGCCGTAGATGCGATGGGTGGGGACCACGCTCCAAAAGCTGAAGTCGAAGGCGCGATTCGTGCCGTTCGCAATCTTGCTGTATCTGTGCTTTTGGTCGGACAGGACTCGGTCTTACGGAGTGAACTGTCTGCCCACCCCGGCTGGGAAAAACTGCCGATCTCTATTCACCACGCTAGTGAGGTGGTTACAATGGAGGATAGCGCGGGCAAAGCCCTGCGTAATAAAAAGGATAGCTCTATTCGTGTTGCCCTTCGGCTGGCTCGTGATGGCCAAGCTCAAGGCGTGGTCAGTGCCGGCAACACAGGCGCTGTAATGGCCCTAGCTAAGACCGTTTGCGGCATGGTGTCTGGTGTGGACCGCCCTGCGCTCGCCTCGGTTTTTCCGACAGTCAAGGGCAAGCCAGCGGTAATGCTTGATGTCGGCGCCAATGTCGACGTTTCCGGCGAAATGCTGGCCCAGTTTGCCATGATGGGAGAACTCTATTCCCGTCTCATTTTCCACACGGAAAAGCCGCGAGTCGGCTTGCTCTCGATTGGCGAAGAAGAGCACAAGGGCAATGAGTTGACCAAATCGGCCACGCCGCTACTTAAGAAACTTCCTCTCCATTTTATTGGCAACGTCGAAGGGCGAGATCTGTTTACGGGCCACGCGGACGTGATCGTTTGTGATGGATTCACCGGCAACGTCGCGTTGAAAGTGAGTGAGGGGTTGGTTGATGTGGTGAAACATCTTTTGCAGGAATCGCTCAAAGCGAGTTTGTCTGGAAAGATTGGATATCTACTCTCCCGGTCGGCGTTTGCCAACTTCAAGAAGCGCGTCGATTACTCCGAGTTCGGCGGGGCACCGCTTCTGGGCGTGAAGGGTTGTACGATTATTTGCCATGGCCGTTCGAATGCAAATGCGATCAAGAACGCTATTCGAGTAGCTGCAGAGTTCGCCGAATCGGGCCTTAACGAACGGCTCGCGAGCGGCTTGGCCCATAGCCAAGCCACTCGTCTAGCAACACGCGCCGACTAAACAACCACCGCGGAAAGGCGGCGGGGTTGAGTTGCGACTGAAAGTCGCCGGGCGCGGCTAAAGCCGCCGGGAAGTTTACCCGCGATAGCGGGCGCTACCCGTCATGGGAGCAAAGCCATCGGAACCCGGCCGACGAAACTTTCTCGACCATGGCTCTGCCCACTCCTGCCTCAGCAGCACCGTGGCTAAAAGGCAGGGGAATAAGACCCAACGCATTGAACTATACCCGAATGGGTACTCGTTCGAATCATCCAACTAATTTCGTCCGGAACGCGTCAGAATAGTGTGAACGGCATGCGCACCGCTATCCTCCTTATTCTAACGGCCTGTCCCCTTCATGGAGTAGCTCCGTGCGAGAGCGAAGCGAGGGCACTGCGCGCGACACCCTCTAAGCCCGGTGTTCGCGCTGTGTTGGAGGCGTGCGCTTCGCGCTCCAATGCGTCTACCGCCCGTTTTGCCTTGGCGGTTGCAGCGGTCGAGGGCAACGACTTTGCGGGTGCCCTTCGTCACCTTAAGGGCTTGAAGTTTGCAGCCTTGGAGGACTATTTGGCGTTCTACGCGGCGCAAGCCCACTTCGGCCTCCATGACCAAGCAGCGACGCTAGCCGACTTAGCACCACTGCTGCTAGCCTCCGGCACGAGCACCCCTCTGCTAAACCGCGCCGTGCTGCTTGCCGCATCTGTCAGCGAACCACGCGCCGCAGCGGCGCTGCTGGAGCGGTTTCGCCCCCAACTGCAGCAGCCAGCAGCAGACTTAGCGTTGGCGCAAGCCTACCAAACTTCGGCGCGGCTAGACTTGGCCGGGGCCACGTTCGCCCGAGTCTACTTTTACTATCCTCTTTCGGCCGAGGCCGCGACGGCGGAACCGGCGTGGCGAGCACTTGGCATGCCAGATAATATTCCCGAGAACATTATGGCCCGGGTCTCAAAGCTTCTTCCGGTTTTTCCGGGCCGGGCGAAAATGGACCTGCGCGGCGTCCCGGGAGAACTCGCTCAAGTCCGGCTAGCGGCCGCCGACTACTTTGCCCGCCAGTATCCCGCGGCATTGAATGCGCTGCAGGCGATTCGCCCAGAATCTGCGGAGGTGGATGCCGAGCGTGCCTACTATCTTTACCAAACGGCAAGACGAGCCGACCAGGACACGCTGCGCCGATCCGCATTTGCCCGCCTGGCCGACCACCACTCGCACTCGCCGTGGTACTTAGAAGCCATTCTGGCGGAAGCCTATCGACACTTGACGGAGAACGAATATGCGAGTTATGAGCCGCTATACCAAGCCTGCGTGGCCAACTTCCCGAATGACCCCAAGGCTGCCTTCTGCCATTGGAAATTGACTTGGTCCAGTTACATCCGCCGCCGGCCGAACGCGGCCGAGTTACTCCGCGAACACGCGGAAATATACCCGGATTCCGATAAAGTAAACTCGGCCATATACTTTCTCGGGCGCCTGACCAAGAATTCTACTTACTACAGGACGGTCGTAGAGCGTTTCCCTAACACTTATTACTCTTTAATCTCCGCGGACCGGCTGAAAGAGAACCCCGCGGTGGGCCTGCCGGACGGATGGCTCAGTAAGCTTCGCTTCGCGGCGGAGCCGAGCATTCCAGCGCAGGAAAGCCAGGCCACCCAGATGCGGATTGAGCGGGCGCGCCTGCTCGTCGCTGCCGGGCTGGACAGCTTGGCCGAAAACGAACTCCGCTTCGGCGCCCGGGGCGAGAAGGTTCCCATTCATCTGGCGATGGAATTGGCCAGCACCCTGCAGAAAGCGGGGCAAGTCGACCGGGGAGTGAGAACAATAAAGGGGATGCTGCCGGGATATCTGAGTTTCCCGGCGACCGCCGTGAGCGAGAAGTTTTGGCAATTGGCGTTCCCGATTCCTTATCGGGCTTCGCTCGAAAAGTTCGCTCGGAAGGCCGAGATTGACCCCTACGTGGTCGCGGGGCTGATCCGGCAGGAATCGGAGTTTAACGCGACGGTCGTCTCCCGGTCCAACGCCTATGGCCTGACGCAGATTCTTCCTTCCACCGGCCGTGATCTATCTCGCCGGGTTGGGATGGCCACCTTTAGCCCGAACATGCTGTTCGACCCGACGGTGAATATTCACCTCGGTACCTACTATATTCGGCATCTACTCAATTCACTTGAGGGTAACTGGCATGAAGCGCTGGCGGCCTATAACGGTGGGCGCACCCGCGTGATTAAGTGGCGAACTTTCGCGTCCTACCGGGAGCCGGCTGAATTCATCGAGACCATTCCTTTTGACGAGACCCGCGGCTACGTCCAGGCGGTACTCCGCAACGCTGCCGTTTATAAACAGCTCTACGAGGGTAAAGCGGCGGCGATCACTTATCCGGACCCTCCGCGGGTGGCCGCCCCAAAGCCCGCGCCGCCGAAAGCGCCAGCCGCCAAGTTGGCCCAACGGAAAACATCCAAGCGAGCCTCATCGGCGAGATAGCAGCGGCACGATAGCAGCGAGACAATAGCGAACGTCGATTTCAACTATCATCTAGTCTGATGCGCTCACTCCTCTTGCTCGCTCTCGCCCTGCCCGTCTGGGCCCAGGAACTGAAGATTCTCGTGATCGGCGACTCGATCTCGATCGGCTACACGCCGTTTGTCACCGCCGCCCTGAAGGGCAAAGCGACCGTCGTGCACAACGAGGGAAACGCCGCCCACAGCCGTAACGGCTTGGCCAAAATCGACGAATGGCTAGGCGACACGAAGTGGGACGTCATTCACTTTAACTTCGGTCTTCACGATCTCAAGAAGATGGAGGACGGCAATCATCAAGTACCGCTAGAAGAGTACGCCGAAAACCTCCATTCCATTGTTCAGCGTCTCAAGCAAACCAAGGCTAGGTTGATTTGGGCGTCGACCACTCCGGTTCCCGCCGGCAAAATCTCCCCCTTGCGCGAGCCGGCGGACGTTCCGAAATACAACGCCGTTGCGGCTCGCATGATGCAACTCGAAAAGATTACGATTAATGATCTTTTCTCCGCTGATCAGTCCGGCCAACTCCCGGCCAACGTTCATTACACCCCGGCTGGCTACCAAGCCCTCGCCCAGCAAGTGATCAAGGTGCTCGCCCAATGACTTCCCGCTTCGTTCTCGGCACCATGACGTTCGGTTCGCAACTCAACGAAGCCGATTCGCTCCAACTGATCGACTCGGCGCTTGATCAGGGGATTACCTTTCTCGACACGGCCAATGTCTATAACCTAGGCGTGAGCGAACGAATTGTGGCGAAGGCGCTAAAGGGCCGTCGAGACAAGATTCGGCTCGCTACCAAAGTTCGCGGCAAAATGGGCGACGGGCCAGACGACATTGGCCTCTCCGCCAAAGCCATCGCGAAGCAGATTGACGCGTCTCTCACGCGCCTCGAAACCGACTACGTCGACGTGTACTATCTCCACATGCCGGACCCCGCGACGCCGATCGAAGAAACGCTCGAAGCGATGGCGAGGTTGGTTGATGCGGGCAAGGTCCGGCAGTTGGCTTGTTCGAACTACCCCGCTTGGCAGGTGACGGAGATGCAGACCCAGTGCAGGCATCCGATGAAGATTTCTCAGCCCATGTATAACCTGCTCGCCCGCGGCATCGAACCCGAATTCTTGCCGATGTGCGCGCGGTATGGCGTCGAAACCCACATCTATAACCCGCTGGCGGGCGGCCTCCTCACCGGCAAACAACTCGCGGAAGCTCCGCTGCCCGGCACCCGCTTCGATGGCAACCAGATGTACCTTGATCGCTACTGGCACCCGGCCCAATTCGCCGCCGTCGCGGAGTTGAAGCAGATTGCGAACGCGGCTGGGCGGAGCCTGATTAGCTTAAGTTTAAATTGGCTTTTACACCATACGCCTATCACCGGCATCATCCTGGGCGCCAGCAAGCAAAGCCAACTCGACGCCAATCTCGCCGCGGCCAACGACGGACCGCTTCCCGCTGACGTCCTCGCCGCAATCAACCAAGTTTGGGCAAATTTGCGCGGCATAACGCCCCAGTACAATCGGTAGAGATGCGCTCTTATCTTCTCGTCCTTCTCCTGGCTAGCGCCCTCCGGGCGCAAGTGGTCATCAGTCAAGTTTATGGGGGAGGCGGCAACACCGGGGCGACGTTTCGCAATGACTTCATCGAGCTGTTCAACCGCGGCGCCCAGACCCAGGCGCTTGACGGTTGGACGATTCAATACGCGGGCGCCACCGCCACCGCCTTTCAGTCGACTCTGCTTACCGGCACGCTGCAACCGGGCCAGTATTATCTGATCCAGCAATCGGCTGGTGCGGGTGGAACGGTCAATCTCCCCGCCGCGGATGCCACCGGAACTGCGGCAATGTCGTCCTCTGCCGGCAAGGTCGTCCTGCGCAACGCGGCCAACGACGCCGTTGACCGGGTCGGCTACGGCCTGGCCGCCAACGAGTTCGAAGGTGCCCCTACCCGCGATCTATCAAACACGACGGCCGCGATCCGTGCTCGCAACGGTTGCCAGGATACCGACGACAACAGCACGGATTTCGCCATCGCAGCGCCGGCTCCGCGCAATCGCTCGACCGCGGCCGTCAACTGCGCCGCTCCGCAAGAGACGCTCCGCCTGACTATCTCCGAGATCCAGGGCCCCGGCGCGGAAAGCCCGTTCGCCGGCCGGCGCGTGATCACTACGGGCATCGTTACAGCGCGACGCACGAACGGATTCTACCTCCAGATGCCGGTGGCGGATCCGAACGCGTCATCTGGCATCCTCGTGTTCACCCAATCGCTCCCGCCCGCGGTGGCCCAACCGGGCGCGGCCCTCGAAGTGGAAGCGGACGTGGTGGAGTTTCGACCGGCCGCCGATCCGCAGAGCGCTCCGCTCACCGAACTCACCAACCCGACCCTAACTCTCCGCGCTCAAAATCAAACCCTTCCGTCGCCGGTTCAACTGGCGGCGGATCGGGACTTCGAGCGCTATGAGGGAATGCTGGTCCGCAGCCGGCTGAACATCGTAGCGCCGACGAACGGGACAACCGCCTGGGGCACGATCGACGCCCCGCGGCCCTTTCGCCGCACTGATGAAGCTCCTTGGCCGAACCTGATTCGGATCATCACGAGTGCCCCGCTGGCGGCGGGGCTTACCCTTGAGACCGTAACCGGCCCGCTCGATTTTGGCTCGCGGACGTATACGATTTACGCTGATCCGCTCGCCGGTTCGATCTCGGGGCAACCGACCAATGCGGCCGCTCCGAGACGAACCGAATACGAGTTCACCATCGGCACCTTGAACGTGCAGCGTCTGTTCAATGAAGCCGGGCTGCCCGAGCGACTGGTTTTGCTCCGCAACTACGTGCAGCGTCAGCTTGGCCTCCCCGACGTGTTAGTCATCCAAGAGGTCGAAAGCCTTTCGGTGCTCGAGCGGGCGGCGGACGCGATCGGCTCTGACTACCTCGCCTTCACGGCTCCTTCTAATGACCCGAGCGGCATCACAACCGGCTTTCTCGTCCGCGCCTCGCGCGTCGCGGTCGACTCGGTGGCGCAACTCGGTAACGACGATCAGTTTGAGCCGGGTCAACTGACGCACGATCGCCCGCCGATCCTGCTCCGCGCCCGCGTCGGCAATCAGTCCTTTGCTCTGCTCGGCGTTCACATGCGTTCGCGGATTAACCTCGGGGACCCCCGGGTAACCGCCAAACGCCAAGCCCAGTTCCGCTCTGTTCGGGAGGAACTGGAGAGATTGCCGAGTAATATTCCGGTGCTCGCCGCCGGGGATTGGAACTCCTTCGCCGAAGAGGTCACCATCCCTGGCTTCACCAATCTGACCACTCGTCTACCGGCCGCGGAGAACTACTCCTACGTCTTCGACGGCCAGACGCAAACGCTCGATCACATCGTTCTCAACAACGCTTCCCTGCCCCTTTTGAGCCGCATCTACTTTGGCCGAGGCAACGCCGACAGCCCATCGACTACGCGGTTGACCGACCACGATGGCGTCGTCGCCTACTTCCTGACTCGCCCGGTACCGTTCACGGCGGTCGGCATCGTGGATAGCACGAGCTTTCTGACCGGTGCCTTGGCCCCCAATACCGTATTCACCATCTTCGGCACCGATAGCATTTCACTTCCGAACGAGCCGCCGGCGAACGCCGATCTTAGGGTGTTAATCAATGGCGTGGCGTCGACGGCAGTCTACTATGCCGGTCGAAATCAGATTGTGGCCGTCTCCCCGCCCACTCTTCCCGACGGCACCAACACCATCGCTGTCCAGCGAAGCGGGAACACGATCCACTCAATTGAGATCCCGACGGCCTCGGCGAAACCATCGCTACCGATTCGTCTCGGAACTTCGAATCTAATTCCGTTTGGGTTCAAGCGTCCCGACGGTACTATTCAGGTTGTGTTGAATGGAATTGGCAGTGGAAGTCCACTGCCGGTCATGAGTGCCCGCCTCTGCCGGTTACCGGCGACGATCCTGAAAACCACCCAGTACGTCGGATCGCCGCCGTTTCTCTTCGTCGATATCCAGGTCCCGCTCGCCTGCCCGTTAGGACCGCAACCGATCGAGATTTCAATCGGCAGCCGAACCACACAGCCAGGACTGATCGTCAACATACTGCCCTGATTTTCTCCGACGCTCGCTCGACGGGAACACCTCGGTACGATTGACCTATCGATTCCGTTTTTCCCTTGCCAGTTCCCTGACGAATATTGGCTTCGCCCGCTACCCGGTTGTGCTCAAAGCCGCATCGCGAAAAGCGTTCGACTTTGCGCCTTCGCTCGACTGCGGCCATGAGGATATTGCGCCGCTGGTTGAACACCGAAACGTTTCTGCCGGATGTTCGCAGGGTGGCAGGTCAGTTCGGCAATTCGGGCTTCATTCTTCGGCGCTCATGGGAAATTGACCACTTCTGCTTGGATAGAGTTGACCACCTCGAAATCAGGCATCGCCACGTGGCAGGCCCTTGAGAATCGTGGCAGCATGCGCGCCGCAGGCGTGTAAGTCCTTTCTTGATGCGCAAAGATCGTTAAGTTGACATCCTCCTGCGGGGCGATACCGCATAGCAGAGAGCCGGAGGTCCCGCGACGCGAAAGCCGCGTTGATGGTCAACTTTTGGTGAGTAGGGCTGGGTAACTTCTCGCAAGTGCCGAAGGGCTTGACGAGCGTCAGAAGGATTGTTCGCATCAATGGCCGGGGCCAGTCGTGGCAGAATTACGGCGCTGGCTGAATCACCGGGTTCAGATTGAAGGTGTTGTTCTAAACTAACAGTTGTATGTTCTTTCGACGGCTAGCCGTGGTCAGTCTCGCCTGCGCCTCGCTGTCCGCCCTGGACACCAAAGCGTTGCTCGAGCAGGTGCGTAGCGCGCCAACGCCTACCGAAGCGATTGCCATCCTAACGGCGGCTCTACCTCAAGCCGAAACGCCCCAGCACCTCGGCTTCGTCCAGTATAATTTTGCTCGGGTCTACCAGTCCCAAGGTAACCCGACTGCGGCCGTGCCCTGGTTCGAAAAAGCCTTGGCGACTCACCGAAGCCTCGGGGACCGATTTCAGGAAGCCGTCATTCTCAACAACTGGGCCATCGCTGAAACTGACCTTGGTGAAACCGTTGCCGCGAAGGACCACTTCGAAGCGGCGCTGGCGATTCGGCACGAGATCAAAGACGGGCCGGGTATCGCCTACACCCTGCTCGGCATCGCCAACGTCTACGCCATCTGGGGCGATCTCTCGGCTGCGTTGCAGACATACGAGACGGTGGCCGTCCAGTGGCGCCAGTTAAAGAACGTCACTGGCGAAGCTCACGCGGTCAACAATGGGGGCTTGATACTGGCCGCGCTAGGAGATCCAGCCCGCGCCGCAATCGCGCACAAACAGGCCATCGCGCTTTTTCGCCAAGCGAAGGAGCCGCGCTACGAAGCCTATGCGTTGAGTAACCTGGGTTTGGTGGAAGCGGCCGGGGCAGAGGCCAACTTCCGCGCGGCCATTGCGCTCCTTCCCAGCGCGCGGGAGAAGGCATACGCCCAGCAGAATTTAGCCGACCTACTTTTCCGTAACGGTCAGAACGCGGAGGCGCTACAGCTATATAGCACTTCGCTGGCCGCCAAGAACGAAGCCAAGGATCGCGCCGGAGCCGCCTACACCCACGGTCGTCTGGCCGCTTATCGTCTCCGGCAAAATCAACTCGTCGAAGCCGAGTCGGAGGGGCGGCGAGCGATCGACCTCCACGTCGCGGTCGGCGACCGGGCAGGCGAGGCCTCGGCGCTCGCCACGCTTGCGGCGATCGAGTGGGCCGCGACGAAACGAAGCCAAGCGCTAGCGACGATCGCCCGGGCCCGCAGGATTATCGAGGAGACGAGGAGCCGGGTTCTGAGCCCGGAGCTGCGGACTAGCTACTTTGCGACCAAACGTAGTATCTACGATTTTGAAATCAGCAAGCTGCTGGCCATGAAGCGAACCCAGGACGCACTCGCCGTGAGCGAACGGGCCCGGGCTCGCCTGTTACTCGATGAACTCGATGAACGAGAGACCCCCGTCAACTCGGAAGAGCGTCGGCTCCGCAGGGAACTCTCGGCCCAACAGAAGCGCCTTCCGGGCTCCCGGGCCCAGGTCGAAACGCTGCTCCGCGCTTGGCGAACGGCGCAAGCGGCATTGCGCCGGGAGTTCGCCGCCGAGCCGAGGTCGCCCACCGAGTTACTTGGGCTCGCGCGACCGGATACGACTCTCGTCCAGTTTTGGCTGGCGGAGGAGGAGGGAGCGGCGTTCGTCATCACGCCGCAGGGCGTTCGTTCGTATCCGCTGCCCGACCGCCGTCAACTCGCGACGCAAGTCGATTCTTTCTTGGGCGCGCTTACGGTGCCTCTTACCTTCGTGCCGAACGAAACGGCGGAGGCTAGGCAATCCCGTCTTGCGGTTGCGGACCTTGCCTGGAAGCAACAGCTGCCGGCGTTGCAGAAGCTATTACCGATAGCGGCAAGGCATTTGGTACTGTCTCCGGAAGGGCCGCTCGCCCGGCTGCCCTGGCATTTACTGACGACGAGTGAGGTGACTTTGGCACCGTCGTTGAGTGTCCTGGCAGAGCTTCGCCGACGGGCGCCGTCGTCTCATCAGATTGTTTCGGTCATTGCGCTTCCCACACTTCGCTTTGCCTTACAGGAAGCCGAATCCATCGCGGCGCTGACGCCCATTCAACGTCCCACCGACATCGACCAGGCGCTCCGTTCCTCGCGAATTCTCCACTTTGCTACGCATACGACAGTAGACGACCGGGAGCCGGCACTGTCGGGCATCACCCTTCCCGACCGGACCCTGCGGCTGTTCGAACTCTACGGCAAGAGCATCCGGGCCGACCTCGTCGTGCTCAGCTCCTGCCGTTCGGCCTCGGGACCGGAGATCAGCGGCGAAGGGACGATCGGCCTGGCGCGCGGTTTTTTGCACGCGGGGGCACGCCGGGTGATCGCTTCTCTCTGGAGCGTCGACGATCAGGCGACCGCCCGGCTGATGGAACATTTTTATACCGAACTGTTTCGCGCCAAGCGAACCCCATCGGCAGCGTTGCACGCCGCGCAGGAGACGCTGCGCGCGGAGCCGCGCTGGTCCCATCCAGCGTACTGGTCCGGGTTCGTTTTGCAGGGGGACTGGCGTTGACGGCGGACCACCTGGCGAGTCTGCTGGCGGCGCTGGGACCAGAGGCAGCCGACCGCTATGAGCAGCTCCGGTGGCGGTTGGTCCGGCTTTTTCAATGGGAGCGGTGCGTGGATCCGGAGACGCTGGCCGACGAGACGTTGGACCGTCTGGCGCGGCGCCTGGCGGAGAGCGAACCGGTCGACAGGATCGAGAGCTATCTGTTCGGGATCGCCCGCTTGCTCCTGCGAGAAGAGGCGGCGCGGAACGTTCGCCAGCGGACCAAACTCGCCGAGTTTGCCCGCGCCCGCGCCCGGCTTTCGCTGCCGGCTTCCGATGAGCTGGCTCAACGCCTCAGCCGCTGTCTGGCGACGCTTGAGCCTGAGCAGCGCCGGCTGCTGCTCTCCTACTATCAGGACAAACAGCGAGAACGGCTCGCCGCGGAACTGGGCCTGCAAATGAACGCGCTGCGCAATCGAGCCCTTCGCTTACGGGAAAAACTCGAAAAGTGCGTGATGTCCGGCCAGAACTCGTCACTAGGGAAAGAACCGTGAAACAACAAGAAACCATCTGGTTGGCGTATCTGCAGGATGAACTGCCAACCGAGCAACGCGTCGCGGTGCAGCAAAACATTATCGAGACCGAAGGCTATGCCGAGGCGCTGGCGGACTTTGAATACGGGTGGATTGATGAGCAAGCGCGCCGCCGGTCGTCGTGGCGCGGCGAGATTATAGCCATTGCCGCGATGGTGTTGGTGGCCGTGGTTTGGGTGATGCGACCAGGTGCGCCAACGGTGATTCCGGCGCTGTTTATCGCCGCGGGCAACCTTCGTGACGCCGCCGCCGGCCAGACCATCAAACTGCCGCCCGGGTCGCCGATTACCTTCGAACTCGAACTGCCGACGCCGGCACCGGGTGGTTTTTGTGTAGCGTTGGGTCAGACCGGGCCGTGCTCGGGGCGAGTCTTTCGGCTGACCCTTCGCCGCCCAGGGTCCGGACCGCAAGAAATAGAGTTAAAGCACGACAACCAATTGGTCTCCGTTTACGTCTTTACAATAGAGTGATGCGAAAGCTGTTGTTGCTGTGTGCGCCGTTGGCGCTGGCGCAGGCCGAATTCCTGCACGTGACCATGGCCGTCGATAAGATGGACTGCGCGACCTGTGTGAAGAGTATGGAGATGGGCCTCCGTAAGATTCGCGGGGTGGAGAAGGTGGCGGTAGACCCTGCCATCGGCATAGACTTTACGCTGGTGGCGGGAAATAAAGTGACGCTTGAGCAGTTACGCGATGCCATTAAAGGGATCGGGTTTCGGCCCGGCGACGCGACCGTGATCGTCAAGGGCAAGCCGGTGACTCAGGACGGGCGCTGGCGGTTTGAGATCGACGGCATCAACAAGATCTACAACCTATCGACGCGGCATGATCACGTGATCCTCGGCCTGCAGAGCAAGAACGTGGCGGGCGTTAAGATCAGCGCGGTCACCTCGCCGCCACCGGATCCGCAGACAGTCCCGATTCTCGACGTCACGGCGATCATCCCATGAAGCTTGGCCTACTCGCGTTGCTTCTGGTTCCGGGGCTGGCGGCGCAGACGGATCTGTTTGCCGAGATCGACCCGGCGATGAAGGAGCTGGCGGCCAACACCGGATTGCCGATGAAGTCCCGCGTGGACCGGGCCTTCATCAGCAAGGCGAAGCTGAAAGCATTCCTGGAAACGAGGATCAAGGAGACCGTCAGCGACGAAGAGCTTCGCGTGGAAACGCTCACTCTGCGCCTGTTCGGGTTCATCCCGGCCGACTACGACCTCAAGGGGTCCACCGTATCGTTGCTGACCGAGCAGGCCGCGGCTTTTTACGACTACCGCAAGAAGAAGATGTTCATTCTGGAAAGCGCGCCGGAATCGACGCAACGATTTGTGCTGACCCATGAACTGGCGCATGCATTGGCCGACCAGCATTTCAACCTCGGGCGGTTTATCCGGAAGGGTAAATCGGACGACGGTGCGACGGCTCGATTGGCCGTGATGGAAGGGCAGGCGCAATGGCTGATGTACGAAATTATGGGGTCGAAGATGGGCCAAAGTCTACGGACGGACCCTGGTCTCGTCAAGATGATGGCGAATATGGGGGAGTCCGGATTGTCCCAGTACCCGGAGCTGACGAACGCGCCGGTGTACATCCGCGAAAGCTTGTTGTTCCCTTATTCACGTGGGTTCGTTTTCAACGCTCAGGTGATTGAGAAGTTGGGCAACGGTGGTTTTAGCGAGGTCTTCCGGCGGCCTCCTTCGACGACCCAACAGATCCTCCATGTCGAAAAATACTTCGACAACGTGAAGCCGGTTCCGGTGGTTTTGGAGTCTGCCCCGAAGACTCACAAGGTGCTGATAGAAGGAACGCTAGGGGAGTTCGATTGCATGGTGATGTTCAAGCAGTTCGGCGATCCCGCCACCTCGCTCGACCGGGCCGCGAACTGGCGGGGCGGGCAATTTCGGGTCTCCGAACACAAAAAGACCAAGGAGCCGCTGCTTCAATACACGGTCGCTTTCAACAGTGCGGAGGCGGCTGCTGATTTCGCTGCGCTCCAAACTCAGCAAAAAACCGAGAGACGAAACGTCGAACAGCGGGCCGAACGCGTCGTGATTTCGGTAGGGATGCGTTAATATGATCTACATGAAGACTTCTTTGTTGTTGCTTGCTCTGACCTCGGTGCTCTCTGCTGCGGATCCGCGCCCGGCACCGGAACTCGTCATCAAATCGGCCACCGGCCAGGAGCAGTTGCTCAGCAAATTTCGCGGCAAAGTTGTCGCGGTGGAATTCTTGCTGACCACTTGCCCTCACTGCCAAAAGGCCTCCCAAAACATGCAAAAGCTCTACAAAGAGCTTGGCCCGCAAGGCTTTCAGCCCGTCGGCATCGCCATCAATGATATGGCGAATATGCTGATCGTCGACTACGCCAAGCAGTTCAACCTGACCTATCCGATAGGCCACTCTCATCGCGACGCCGCGATGCAGTTCCTCGCCCATCCGGTGATGATGAGCATGTTAATGCCGCAACTGGTCGTGATCGACCGTAAGGGGATGATCCGCCACCAGTATCCCGGCGGCGATAAGTTCTTCGAGAACGAAGAGAAGAATTTGCGGGATGTGCTGCTGCCGCTACTAAAGGCGGCTGGCGGTGCGGCACCCGCGGCACCCACCTCCGCCGCGCCGAAGAAGTCGACGGCGACCCCGCCCGCCGCCAAGTCCGCGAAATAATTATCAGACGCGGCGTGATATCCGCCGTTCTTGCCTCACCGGAGAGAGAGTCTCTAGCATTCTCTCGTGAGGAAGAACGATGTTGCTTCGCTTCTTTTGTGTTCTCGGCGCGCTCGCGCTGCTTCTAACCCCGGCGGTCGCCGGGCCGGCGGATGACCCAGCCGATCCGGCAGTTGCCGTCCAAGCAGCGTTGTTGGGCAGGGACCCGCAGCGGATTTACGAATTCGTCCGCGATCAGATTGGGGTGGAACTGTACTCTACGTCGCTGCGCGGGGCTCGCGGAGTGCTCTATGCCCGTTCCGGAAACTCCCTCGATCGCGCTAGCCTTTTGGTCGCTTTGCTGCGCGCCTCCGGGCTGACGGCCCGCTATGTCCAGGGTGCCCTAGAGTCGCAATACTCGGCCGCCGTGATCAACTCCACCTTTGCGCCGCGGAACCAGTACCTCGGCTGCCTCACCACTGCTAATGTCTCGAACCCGGTCGGTAGTATTTTAAACAACTACCTCACCCCCCACTTCTGGGTTGAATACGGCGCCGCCAACACGCCGCTCGATACCACCCTTCGCACCTTTCGGTCTGGCCAAAGCTATGGCACGGTGGGGAGCCGATTTACCGACATCCCCGACACGCTGCGGCAGAAGGTCACGGTTCGTTTGATGGTCGAAAGCTACAACTCGGCCGGGGCGCTCTTTGGGCTGGGCGTCGGCTCCGCGAAGGTTTTGGAGCAGACCTTCGACTCGGCTGAGGTCTATGGCAAACCCATCACGATCGGACACTTCGTCTCGAATCGCTCGATCGGGGGCCTGACCGTCTCGGCCAACATCTACACTTATACGCCGTATCTGATCGTCGGCGACCCGCGGCAGGACGTCCGCCAGGCGGAGGTGGTTAAGGGCACCGACTACCAGGAGACCCTGACCACCTTTCCCCTCTCGAGCATCATCCTGACGGGCCTGTTCGTCGAGATCGACGCCGAGGACCGGACAGAGCAAAAACGAACCTACACGAAGACGATCATCGATCGCATTGGCATCGCCGCCCGCCGCAATGGTGGCCGCATCACCGTTACCCCCACCGACCTGGATGCGACGATTTCGGAGCAGGATCTGATCACCGTGAATGTCCTCAGCGGCCCCCAGGGCTCCTCGGTTTTCCCGCTCCTCGACACCCGGCTGAAAGCGATCCAGGCCAATATCGCGGCGATCCAACCGCAACTCGCCGCGCTACCCACTCGGGGCCCGCTGTCGCCGACCCAACTCACGACCATGCAGGATGGCGCCCGCCTCGCCCGCTTTCAAAGCACGGTGCTCAACGAGATAAACACCGCGGCCTGGGCGCGCGCGGCGGACCGGGCGCTCAATCAGCTGCAAACAGGGTATCTCGTTCGCGGCTGGTATAACCGCCCCCGGCTGATCGTGGGTACCTCGCGGCTGTCCGGCGGCTCGCTAACCTACGGCCTCGATCTGGTGAAGCGGGACATGCTAACCATCGCTGAGCTCGGCCAACGGAACGATGCCCCGGCGGCCTTCGAACTCATTCGCGGCATGGTGGAATCGTCGCTTGAAAGCAAGATTTTGAGGGGCTCCTCCGGGCAAGCCTCGGTGGACGTGATGGAGATCCTTCGCAGTACGCCCGACGGCGTGACGGTGATCGCCACGCCGAACCTGTCGGCACTCGCCGACCTTGCGATCTCGCCGGCCGCCCGCGCGCTGATCACGGAAGCCGCCGCGCGGGGGTTAGTTTCCATCTTGCCCCGCAGACCGGTGACGATTGGCGGCGCGCCGCGCTTCGCTTGGCTCGAGTACAACCCGGCGACAGGAGAAACCATCAGCACCTTCGAAGACGGGACCCACGGCGCGTTCGTGGACTACGTGGGGACGCAGTTGGTAAACATCAACTACACCGACAAGATCGCTGAGTTCTGCGGCCGGATCAATGGTATTGGCATCAGCGGCATCATCTTTATGGCAGGCGTGCTCAACGGAGTCGCCAGCGTGACTGAGTTTGATGAGGAGATCAAGCGGAGCAAGGAGGCGATGGGAGGCGCGCTCGGCAACATGACCATCGGCGGAGGGACACCGCTTGGAGACATCTTGAAGATCACCGTCTTTGACGCCTACAAAGCCTTCGCGGACGAAAGCCTTTTCCATCCACCTCCGCTGCCAGAATCGGCGGGTCTCGTCCTTGGTTTCGCGAAGGGCCTTTACGAGGGCTTTAAATTCGCGCAGGAGTGGCTCGAGAAGAACCTCCCGAACGACCCTGAGGTCTACTCGTTCCTGGGCGCCGACCTGGTCAATGGCGTTCCGGGCCGGGTGACCCCTGGCGCGACCGAGGACACACGCGTGTCTCTGCTGCCGGAGCCGCTGTTCTACAACGTAGTCGGCGGAGCGCAGCTTTCGAGCGTTTATAAGTTCCGGGTGCAAAACCGCGGCCCGGTAACGCAGACTTATGTCCTTACCAACAGCCAAGGCACGGTAGGCGTCGATTACGTTTTCAGCCGGGATCGGATCACAGTCCCCTCTGGCGAAACAGTTGAGGTCGGCCTCTGTGTCCTGCCGATCCCGCCCGTCGCGGCGGCCGGGACGCCGATCCTGATTCGTCCGAACGCCAGGGCGGAAGGATCGAATATCGAAACGGTCGCTACCACGACACTCACCATTCCGCCAATCACCGCGATCTCTTTGCGAACCTCGCCTCCCGCGCTCACCCTCCGCCCCGGTCAATCGGACACGGTGGACTTAACGATTCAGAACGTCGGCAATCAAGCCATCACCGGCGCGACGCTTTCGATGGCGACTTCGCCGGGCCTCACCGTAGCCGGCCTGCCGTCCACCGTCAACGTCCCGATCGGCCAGACGACGACGATCCGTTTGACGATCACGGCCGCGGCCAGCACAGCATTCAACTCCGCCCTCACCGCCGCCTTCCGCGGGCCAAATTCTACCTGGCTTCTCCCGGTGGCCATTGGTACCGATGCCGCTAACTGCGCTGTCCGCGCCGGGGCCGAGGCGACCACCTCGGGGCGCACCGGATTCTCGACCGTGCTCAACGAACTGGCCAGCCGACTGAACAAACTGGCGGGCACTCCAGACGATCTCGTGCTCCGCGCTTCCACCCTGGCCGCCCTCGACAGTGTCATCTTTCAGTTGAACGTCGATCCCATCGCGGCCCTTCGGCCCAATCTTCTAGCGCTTCGAACCACGCTCAGCACGGCCAGCCCCGGCAGTGTTCTTGCGACCATCAATTCGATCGGCGTCGAACTTTGCAAGCTCAATACCGCGCTGGCGCTGCTGCCCGGAGAGCCCTTCACCGCCTGGCTAAGCCAAAGCTCGCAAACGATTCTGCCCGGCACCACCGCCACGTTCGGCCTCAACCTGGACAATACATCGGCGCGCACCCGCACCTTCCAGCTCTCCACCTCGACTCTGCCAGCCGGCATTACGGCCACCTTCACGACCAACAGCTTTACCCTGCGCCCCGGCTCTTCGACGCGCTTCTTCCAGCCTGGATTTACCGTTCCCATTCTCACCCTTACCGCCACCGGTCCGATCGCCCCGTTTGCCTTCGAAGTGCTGATTACGGCCGTTGACGATCCGGCCAACCCACGCCGTTTAGCGGCCTCGATTACGGTGCGGCCGGAGCTCGTTAGTGTCGATAATGTTACGCCCTCGCCGGCCTCGATCGCGGCCGGGGGCTTGATTAACGTCTCGGCGCGCATCTTCAACACATCCAACCAAACGCGCGAAGCGCAGTTGTTCTACTCGATCTTCAATGCCGCCAACCAGGCCGTTCGCGCCAGTGTCTTCGGAGGCCAGATTCAGCTCAACGTCGGCTCCGCTCTCCAGACGTTCAATCTCGCTACCCCGATCAACACGACCGGCTATCCCGATGGGCCTTACCGCATCGAAGTCTCTCTGTTTGACGGCTCTCTTCCGCTGCTCCCCAACGCGGCCCGCGCCAGCTTTTTCGTGGGCTCCCCAATCTCGGCCTCAATTACCGTGGCACCCAACGCCCTGCCTCCGCCGGCTGGCACCACTGCCGCAACTCTGCAACTCAACCGCGACACCCAAGCCAATCCCAGGGGCACGTTACTCGGCTCGGTCCAGACCACGGGCCGCCCGCAAAACATGGCGATCCTGAACAATATCGTCTACGTCTGTGGGGACACGGCGATCAGCGCCGTCGACGTCTCTGACCCGAATAACCTGATCGTCCGTAAAGTCTTCGGCCAAGCCCAACTCGGCACTACCGGTTACGTCGGCACGCCTTGCAACATCGCCAACAACCATCTGTACGTGCTTTACAGCCGGCTCAACGCCAACTCTACAGCCGGTTTCCTGCCGACCAACATTGCGGTTTATAACCTCGCCGATCCGATCAATCCGGCGTTCGTCACCGTGAAGCAGATCGACCGGCAGGACCCGAACGCGTTGGCGGTCAATGGCACTACGGGCACAACCACGACGCAAGGGGTCTTTTTCAATCCATTCTCTCGGTTTATTTTTCAGTATCACGGTCAGGTGATCACGCTGGATCTCTCCGATCCGGCGAATCCGCGAGAAGTGGGCAGCCTCTTTGCGCCCGAACTCAGCGACCCTCGGCTCGGCTCTGGCAGTCCGGCCTATCAAACCCTGCCGATCACGGCGGCCCTTACGTATGTTGCCAGCAGCACCGTGACGAATGACCCGGCGACCGGAGTCGGCCGCATTGTGATCGCCAATCTATCGAATCCCGCGGCTCCGGCTGTCTCTGGCACGCTTCTGATCCCTGGTACCCGCCTGGTTTATTCGCTGGCCCGCCTGGGCAACACCGTCCTCGTCCTGGGCGACACCCTGGGCAGTTACGACGCCGACTCCGGACTTACGGGCTTCCTTACACTGACGGCGCTCGACATCTCGAACCCTGCGGCCCCGGTGATCCGCCAGACTCTGACGACGCAGCTTCGCGATAAGGACGCCGCTACGGTCCTGGCGCTGGCCAACAACACTTTTGTGGTTGGCGGCGCGACCGTGGGAACCAAACCCATCCTGCTCCTGGTGGACGCCTCTACCCCCACGGCCCTGCGCTTTGTTCCTTATGAGACCCCGGTAACCGTCTTCCCTTATCGCAACGCGGGTAGCTTCTTCTACACGCTTTCGAGCGTGGGCCTGAGCACCTATCGTCTCGATACGCTGGCGGGGCCTGCGCTGACGGCTCGCGTGGAGATTCCGAAGGGCACCGGCGTCACGGTGGTTCCCGGGTCGTTTTCG
>JBBRIO010000008.1:0-25831 GCA_038220855.1 Bryobacterales bacterium
GGGGAGCTTGCAGGTGAAGCGGCGGGCGAAGGATCTCTATGCGCGCTTGCGGCCGGGGAAGCACTCCGTGAACGACTATGCGGCGGTGTATGCGATTGCCGTGAACGAAGAGAACGCAGCGGGGGGACGGGTGGTGACGGCTCCGACGAACGGGGCGGCGGGGGTGGTGCCGGCGGTGTTGCGTTACTACCGGGAGCATTGCGGCGGGGCGACCGACGGCGGGGTAGAGACGTGTCTGTTGGCGGCGACGGCGATCGGGGCGATTATCAAACGGAACGCTTCGTTTGCCGGGGCGGACGTGGGTTGTCAAGGCGAAGTAGGGTCCGCCGCGGCGATGGCGGCGGCGGGGCTGGCGGCGGCGCAAGGCGGGACGAATGAGCAGGTGGAGAACGCGGCGGAAATTGCGATGGAGCACCATTTGGGCCTGACTTGCGACCCGGTGGGCGGCCTCGTGCAGATTCCCTGTATTGAACGGAATGCGTTCGGGGCCGTGAAAGCGATGCAGGCTTCGTCGCTGGCGCTGCTGGGGGATGGGACGCACCGGGTAAGTTTGGATCAGGTAATAGAGACGATGCGCCAGACCGGCGCGGATATGGGTTCGAAGTATAAAGAGACCTCGCGCGGCGGGTTGGCCGTGAATGTTCCAGAGTGTTAATAAGGACTAACGATGCAAACGATCAATGCGATGAAGACGAAGGCTAGCCCGGCGACGGATTTTGCGCGGCGGCATATTGGACCGGGGCCCGTGGAGCTGGCGACGATGCTGGCGGCGGTGAATGTTGACTCTTTGGAAGAGTTGATTGTGCAGACCGTACCGGCCGCGATCCGGCAGGCGGAGCCGCTGGGTTTTGGGCCGGCGTTGAGCGAGACCGCCGCTTTGGCGCGGATGCGGGAGCTGGCGAACCAGAATCAGGTGTTCACGTCGTTGATTGGGATGGGCTACCACGGAACGATTTTGCCGGGCGTGATTCAGCGGAACATTCTTGAGAATCCGGCTTGGTACACGGCCTATACGCCGTATCAGCCGGAGATTAGCCAGGGCCGTTTGGAAGCGCTGCTGAACTATCAGACGATGGTTTGCGACTTGACGGGGTTGGACGTGGCGAACGCTTCGCTGCTGGACGAAGCGACGGCTGCGGCCGAGGCGATGGCGCTGGCGAAGCGGGTGGCCGGGTCGAGCTCGACGCGGTTCTTTGTGGATGCGGAGGTGCATCCGCAGACTTTGGCGCTGCTGCAGACGCGGAGCGAGCCGTTGGGTTGGGATCTGGTGGTGGGCGATCCGCTGACCGAGTTGGCGGCGGCGGACGTGTTCGGGGCGATCTTCCAATACCCGGCGTCGCACGGCGAGATTCGGGATTTGCGGGGGGCCGTGGAGGCCGTTCATGCGCAGAAGGGGATCGCGATTTTTGCCGCGGATCCGCTCGCGTTGACGTTGCTCGTGCCGCCCGGGGAGATGGGGGCGGATATCGCGATTGGCTCGACGCAGCGGTTCGGCGTGCCGATGGGATACGGCGGGCCGCACGCGGCTTACATGGCGGTGAAGGACGCTTACAAGCGGAACATTCCGGGGCGGCTGATCGGCGTTTCGATTGATTCGCGGGGGAACCCGGCGCTGCGGTTGGCGCTGCAGACGCGGGAGCAACATATTCGGCGCGAGAAGGCGACTTCGAACATCTGCACGGCGCAGGTGCTGCTTTCCGTGATGGCTTCGATGTACGCGGTTTACCACGGGCCGGAGGGATTGACGCACATCGCGAATACCGTGTTTGCGACGGCGGCGCAGTTGGCGGCTAGCTTGCGGGCAGCAGGGTTTGTGGTGCGGAACCGGACGTTCTTCGATACGTTGACGGTGACCGTGGGCGAGCAGCAGGCGGCGATCATCGCGCGGGGCGCGGCGGCGAAGATGAACTTCCGGGTGGTGGGGACGGATGCGTTAGGCATTACTGTGGACGAGACGACGACGGTGGAAACGCTGACGGCGATTATGGCGGCGTTTGGCGGAGCGCTGGGCGAGGCCGTGGAGGCCGAGATCGCTTTGCCGCGAGAGAGCGCGTTTATGACGCATCCGGTGTTCCATAAGTACCGGAGCGAGACCGAGTTGCTGCGGTATATGCGGAAGCTATCCGATCGGGATTTGGCGCTCGACCGGGCGATGATTCCGCTGGGTTCTTGCACGATGAAGTTAAACGCAACCGCGGAGATGACGCCGGTGACTTGGCCGGAGTTTGGCGGGTTGCATCCGTTTGCGCCGGTGGAGCAGGCGGCGGGGTATCACGTGATGTTCGAAGACTTGAAGCGGGAGCTTTGTACGATTACGGGGTATGACGCCGTGTCGCTGCAGCCGAACTCAGGGGCGCAGGGCGAGTATGCCGGGCTCCTGGCGATTCGCGGTTATCATTTGAGCCGGGGGGATAAGCATCGGAACATTTGTTTGATTCCTTCGTCGGCACATGGGACGAATCCGGCGTCGGCAAATATGGCGGGGATGGAGGTGGTGGTCGTAAGTTGTGACGCCGATGGGAATGTGGACCTTGCCGACTTGACGGCTAAGGCGGAGAAGTATTCGGCGAACTTAGCGGCGGTGATGGTGACTTACCCGTCGACGCACGGGGTGTTCGAAGAAGCGATTCGCGAGATTTGCTCGATTGTGCATCGGCACGGCGGGCAGGTTTATCTGGACGGGGCGAATATGAATGCGCAGGTGGGCTTGTCGCGGCCGGGCGATTACGGGGCGGACGTTTCGCATTTGAATTTGCATAAGACGTTTTGTATTCCGCACGGCGGGGGCGGACCGGGCATGGGACCGATTGGGGTGAAGGCGCATTTGGCTCCGTTTTTGCCGGGACATCCGATGACGGACGGGGGGACGGTGCCGGTGGGTCCGGTGTCGGCGGCTCCGTACGGGTCGGCTTCGATTTTGCCGATTTCGTATGTGTATATCCTGATGATGGGCGGGGCGGGCTTGCAGAAGGCTACGGAAGTGGCGATTTTGTCGGCGAATTATATTGCGAAGCGGTTGAGCCCGCATTTTCCGGTGCTGTATAAGAATACGAATGGGCGGGTGGCGCACGAGTGCATCATTGATCCGCGACCTTTGAAGGAGGCTTGCGGGGTGACGGTGGATGATATTGCGAAGCGGTTAGTGGACTACGGATTCCATGCGCCGACGATGAGTTTCCCGGTGGCGGGGACGTTGATGATTGAGCCGACCGAAAGCGAGTCGCTGGCGGAGTTGGACCGGTTTTGCGAGGCGATGATCGCGATTCGGCGGGAGATTCAGGAGGTGCAGGACGGGCGGTTTGGGATCGCCGATTCGCCGCTGCGTCATGCTCCGCATACGGTGCATGACATTGTGGAGGATGATTGGGCGCGGAAGTATCCGCGGGCGGAGGGGTGTTTTCCGGCCGGGACTTCGCGGCAGGATAAGTATTGGTCAACGGTGGGGCGGATTGATAATGTGTATGGGGACCGGAATTTGGTTTGTTCCTGTTTGCCGGTGGAGGCTTACCGGGAGGAGTAAGGTATTTCACCTAGGGGGATTGACACGGGGGGGATATAGTTGCTCTACATGAGACTCTTCTCCCTATCTGGATTGTTGTTGCTTTCGATGGTGCCTGTGTTGGCGGTGCCTTACACGGTGAGTTCTTCGGGAACTTTTTTGGGTTCGGCTCCGACGGGACGTTTTCGGCGCCGAACCAGACTTTCAGCTTTTCGTTTTTGGTGGATAGCAATCCGGTGCCGGTGAACTTCGGTGCGAACGTCTTTATAGCTAACGTTTCTTCCTTTCAATATCGGTTGAACGGTGCGTTGGTTGCCACGCCGTTGGCGACGACATTATTGGCTAATAGTTCTGGGTTCTTTCAGGTTTTGCTCAATTCTTCAAACGATACCTCTTTTCTTACGGCGGGGCCAATCTACAGCGGACCCAGTTCGGCACCCACGCTCGTGCCGGGTGTGTACAGCATTGTTACTGCGGGGCAAGGTGTTTCTGACGCCATTGGGTTATCCGGGGCAATGATCTCGGTATCAGGCGCCGGCGCTGCGGTTCCGGAGCCAAGTACGGTAGGTTTAGGATTGATGGGATTGGTGGGGATGTGGGCTTGGCGGCGGCGGGTTCGGTAGTGCTGGCGTACGGATTGCCAAGGGCCCGGCGGGCGGGGTCCCGCGCAGTCTATGGCTCCGATTCACGGCTTTTCCGTCCCCGTTACAATCGCGGAGATGTGACCAGCCGCCAGGGAGAGCAGGGCCGAGCGGAGCCACGGCTCCACCTCCGTCGGAGGCAAGGGTTTGGAAGCTGCCGAGGGGCCTGGCTGCAACGGTGAGAGATGGAGCTGGAAGTGGCTGGCCTGACCGTAGAGTTTCCGCGATAGCGGGCAATAAGTTCCAGGCTGCCGCTGGGGAGGGTGGAGCTAGTGAGGGAGGCGGAGCCATTGTTGAGGTTGGCGGAGCCCAGAACTTCATGGCGATTGTAGAAAGTGACCGAGCCTGTCGCGGTGGCGGGGAGCGTAGCGGTGAGCGTGACGGGGCGTCCGAGTACGAAGGAGGAGAGGGGCGTTGAGAGGGTGAACGAGGGTGCCGAGGTTGAGGACGCGAGGACGGAGAAGGTTCTGGTGATGGACGGCACGGGTTCGAAGGCGGCGTTACCGGCTTGGGAGGCGGCCTCTGTGCAGGTGCCGATGCTTACGAGCGTCAGGACTCCCGAGGCATAAGCGCATGCGCCAGAGGCTTGGACGGTCACGGGGAGGCCGGAGGAAGCGACAGCCGGAAGGCTGATGGGCGGGGCGCCGAGGAGTTGGGTGACCAGAGAGCCGATAGCAATCTGTTGGAGATCGCGAAGCCGGACGCTGTCGATGAAGAATCCGGATGGCTTTCCGGCGACGGAAAGGTTGGCTTGGGCGGAGAGTATGGCAGGGGCGCTGGAGGAGATTGTTACGGTGGCCGTAAGGGGCGGCAGCGCCAGACTCGGCTGAACGCTCGCCGTGGAGGTGCAGGTGGCACTGGAGCAGATCCAACCGGCTCCGGCGAACCAAACGAGGTTTTGCCCGGAGGAAACGGTGAGCGAGACCGCGACGGGCGAGGCAACGGTGGCCGCCGAGCGATTCGTCAGGGTAAAGCCATAGGCGACGTTGGGCTGTAACCTGGAGAAGGCGGCAGGGCGGGTGATTTGCAGTTCGAAGGGCTGATCTTCGAGCGGGGACAGGCGGAGAAGAAACCCAACGCCACTGCGGGTTTCAGCTTTGAGAACGGCGGCGGGGAGATCATTTGATGAGGTATATCCGGCGATGATGAGTCCACCAGACGGAAGGGCTATGAGACCCGACGCAGATTCGTTTCCTTGGCCACCGAAGTTAGACGCAAATTGGAAGCGGGACCGGTCGCCGGAGATTTTTGCGATGTAGAGATCGGGTGGACTTGGGGGGAGAAGGCGAGGGGATTTACGAGAGGTGCCGAACGATCATCCCCGACGATAGTCGCGACGAAAATGTTTCCAGCGGGATCCAGCGAGAGCCTGGGATTGGTTCCACCAATATTGGTGGAGAAGTCCAAAGCGTTTTCCGAGGTGGTAAGGCGCGTTACGAAAGAGCCTTGGGAGGAGCCGAGGGCGAATAGGGGAAAAGTGGTGGGGAAGTCCAAGGAGGAGGAGGTTCCGGCGATAACGGCGCGGCCCAGGGCGTCGATGGAAAGTGCGGTGGCCGCTATAGTTGTGAGGGAAAGAGAATCTGCTTGGCCAGAGCCATCGACCCAAATTCCATCTTCCGGGAAAATGGGGGCAACAAGGCGTACCAACTGCAAGGTGACGACCCGGCGAGGGGCCTTCGGCCGCCAGGGTTCCGCGGCTGGGAGTGTAGTGAAAGATGGGAGAGGTCCTATGGCGAAGAACGAGGTAGATGGGAAAGAGCGCCGACCGCACCATGTCGTGCCCGACCTAAGTGGCAATTGGAGTGTCCGTAGGGCAGGAGCGGAGCGGGCTACAAGAATTTTTAGCACGAAAGGCGACGCCGTCGCCTTTGCAACGGCCCTCGCAAGAAAGGCGGGCAGCGTGCTCTATGTCCACTCGATAGACGGCAGTATCCTCGATAGAGATGCATTTGGGGGCACGCCATACCCTTCGCAAACGACCAAAGGCTGACGGCAAAGGATGCCCTTTGACCGGAACGTGTTCATCAATTGTCCGTTTGATGAGGAATACCTGCCTCTCCTTCGTCCGCTCCTGTTCACGATCCTCTATTTGGCCCTCAACCCCCGAATCGCCCTTGAATCTCTCGACTCTGGTCGACCCCGGATCGATAAGATCGTCGAACTGATCCAGGAATCGCAATACGCGATCCACGACCTATCGCGGCTTCAGGCACGCGAAGCAGGGGAGTATTTCCGTCTGAATATGCCATTCGAACTTGGAATCGACGTCGGGTGCCGACTCTTTAGTCATGAGGGGAAAGCCAAACAATGCCTAATTCTCGAGACGGAACGCTATCGGTATCAAGCAGCGATATCTGATCTTTCCAACTCGGATATCTCGGCACATAAGAACGATCCGCAATCCCTGGTCAGGGGCGTCAGGAACTGGCTCAACAATTAAGCCCGGCTCGCGGCCCCTGGCCCGTCCAGTGTCTGGGGTGCATATCTAGAATTCATGGGCGACAATTACGATGCGCTGAAGGCACGTGGCTTCTCTGATCGAGATGTTGAGCAGTTGCCTGTCGATGAACTCATTACGAGAATGCGCGCATGGTGTCGAGAAAGCTCTCTCGGCACCATCAAGCATCGACGTAGCTGATCAGCCCTTGTGCGCTATTTCTGCAAGCCGATGGCATACAGGCCGCTGCGGGTTCGCGTGTACATTTTGCCGTCCGTGACGGCGGGGGTAGCGTAGATATCGGCGTCGAAATCGTTGATGGCTAGGATCTGCCAGTCGCCGGTGGCGGTCAGGACGACTACCTTGCCGTGCTCGCTGGCGATGTAGACTTTGCCGTCGACGCCAATGGGCGAGGAGTAGAAATCTTCGAGCGCTCCGGTCAAACGGGCCTGTTTCAGAACCCTTCCAGTTTTCGCATCCAGGGTGGTCGCGATGCCTCCGCTGCGGACGAGGAAAATTACGTCGTTATAGACGAGCGGAGCCGGGACGTCGGGGAGCGATTTTTCGAAAGTCCAGAGGACGTGAGTCGCAGTGACGTCGCCAGTGCCTCCTAACTTCACCGCCAAAACGCTGTTGCGCGAGGCGCGGCGCGAGCGAAAAAACGTCCATTCCCGCTCGTTCAGGAAGCCGTCCCGGTCCAGATCGACGGCCTTCCAGGTTCCCGTGGGTTGCCAGGGCTGGGGCAGTTCGGCTGGGGCGAGCTTGCCGTCGTGATTGGCGTCCGCCTTGGCGACCACCTCGGCGAAGGCGGGCAGCTCGACCTGTTGGCCGGTGTCGTTGCCCGGCGTCCAGCCGTTGAAGTAGACGATGTCGCCGGCAATGGTGGGGGCGGATTTAGGCTGGCAGGTGAGGCCGCGGACGAACCAGATCGGCTTGCCGTCGGCGACGGAATAGCCGGTGAGTTGGTAGGAGCCGGGGGCGATGATCTGGGTCGGGCCTTGGGGGGGATGGTAGACAACCGGGGTGGCGTAGCCGTTGCTCACATCCCGCGGGGTTTTCCAGGCGATGTGGCCGGTTGCGGCGTCGACGGCGATCATGTAGCCGTCGGTGTCCTGATCGCAGACGAGGATGATTTTCCCGTCGGCGTAGATGGGCGAGGCGGCGACTCCGTGCAGGCTGTTGAAGGGGCCGAGGGGGAGCTGCCACCGCTGTTTTCCAGCGAAATCATAGGAAACGAGGCCGAAGTCGGCGAAGAAGACGAAGACGGACTTGCCATCGGTGACCGGGGTGGGCGCGGCGCGGTGGTTGAGGGTGTGTTGGAATTCGCGCTTAGCAGCGCGGACGGATCGACGCCACTGGACCTTGCCGGTATTGCGGTTCAAGCATAGGGTGATGAGGTCGTCGCCTTCGGCGGCGGTCAGAAAGATGCGGTCCCCGGCGAGGACGGGGGAGGACTTCCCTTCCGGAAGATCGGTCTTCCACAAGACGTTTTTGGCGGCTCCAAACTCGGTGGGCAGCTTGCCGCAGGAGGGGCAGAGGCCGGAGCCGTCCGGACCGCGGAGCTGCGGCCAATCGGCACCGAAGAGGGCGAGGGCAAATAGCGGACAGAGAGCGAGGCGCATCCGCGTTTAATTCCAAACCTTGCGACTTTCGAGATTGGCTTCGATGTCTTTCCGCCCTCGCCAGACGGGTCGCAGCTCTTTTCGCGACGCCAGCGGAAGCTGGTCCTCGACGTGTTTCGATCCCGGCTTCGACCAGTTGCCATAGCCGAGCAGCGCCTCGGCGCGTTGGGGCGTGGAGAACTCAACAACGGCATAAAATGTATCGCCGTGAACGATCTCCGCTTTGCCATCGACGGCGCGGCCGAAGGTGGAGGTCCGGATGGCACCCATGGCGGAAGGCGCCCCGTTGGCAGGCAGGTCCAACCCGCCGCGACGCAGACGGACGGCGTCGCCCCATTTCACGTGCAGGCTGCCGTACTGCTTCTCCATCGCGCTGGCGGCGGCTTCCAACGCCTTTACGGCTTTGGCCGGGTCGGCAAAACCACGCGGAGTATCGAGGGGCTTCTTCTCGTCACTGGGCACGGCGAATCCGCCGATGGATTGAAAGCCGGGGCCGGCACTCTGCAGGAAACGATAGAACAGGAGCGCCCCATCACTCGAATTTTCGGTCGCCCGGTCCCATTGGGCGAGTACGTCAGCGGCCCGCTTGCCTTGGTCCGAGCCGAGGCGACGGGCGGCGGCGATGAGGTCGTCGGCAAACTGATCGGCTGTTTCGACGTGGGTCGATAACTTGCCGGCTTTGACGTCCTCGAAGGTCATCTTCTTGGCTGTAGAGAGGATCCGAATGCCGCGCTGGGCGCGAGTGGTGATGCCGATGAGAGGCGAGATATAAGACGGGAATTTCGAGGAATCGAGCAGCATGGGATAGGTGGAAGTCCACGGGGTATCGTTGCTGTTTTGGACCCATCCGGAGGGCGGATCGATGACCTTAGGTAGGTCGTCGTAGGGAACGATTTTCGAGCCCGACCAGATGAGTTCCGACTGATCGCCAGGGACGACGCCGCTCCAGAACTGATAGTCGCCGCGGGCGCGGACGGGCGGCGCGGCGTTATAGACGTACATGATGTGGCCGTCGCGGTCGGCGTAGGCGGTGTGGAAGATCGGCAGTTGCTGCATGCGCATGGCATCTTGAAACTGGGCGAGGTTACGGGCCAAGCCCATTTTCCAAAACTGCTCAAAGAGGCCGGGACGGTCGAGCCCGGTGACGCGCATGGCGATGGCGGTGCTTCCCTGGTCGACGACCAACGGGCCGTGTTCGGATTGGCGAATGGTAAGCGGCTCTTCGCGCAGTTTGCCATCTTTCTGGAGCACGCGGATGGATTGTTGGGTCACCGTAAAGGTTCGGACTTTGCCGTCCAGCAGGTAGCCGCCGTCCTGGAGTTTCAGCCTGTAGAGGTCGGCCCCGTTCGGATTGTTGGTGGTCTGGGTCCAGCCGAGGACCTCGGTAAAGCACTGCCGGAGCACGGGGAAGCCGACCCAGACGGCGCCATAGGAGGTGACGCCGGGGGCCGTGAGTTGAACCTCGAAATAGGTGTGGACGTCGCCCCACTGCAGATGCGAATTGCTCATCAACATCGCGTGGCCGCTGGCGGAATGCGAGGGCGCGATGGCCCATTCGTTGGAGCCGTGGACATCGACCGTCCCGCGCTTCACGCGCTGGTCGACCCGGGCCCGGTTCACGAGCCAGTCATAGTGAATCACGCGCAAGCCATGGGCGAGGACGTCCTCCACCTTGAGCGGGAAGGCCGCCTTGGCCGCCGGGCTGAGGGAGGTGGGATGCTCCTGGCCCCACGCGTTCATGCCCTCGACGAACGCCGCGAGCAAGGGGGCGAACTGGGGGGATTGTTGGGTGGCCCATTGTTTGGCCCGGGCGGGAACGCCGTTCAGGCGGATCCAGCGGTCGGAGTCGAGGTATTGTTCGCCGTAGAATTCGGCCCCTTGGCCGCGGGCTTGGGTGTAGAGCCGGAGGAGGAGTTCGGAATGCGCTTCCATCTGGGCATATCCGTAGGCGTAGAAGAGGCTCGGGTGGTTGGGCGCAAAGATATGGGGGACGCCGAAGCGGTCCCAAAGGATTTCGGTGCCTTTCGCCGGAGCGGCGGCGAGGCTTAGCGTGGCGATCAGTAGGACTAGCGCCACTCGGCGGGTCTTGGGGATTTTCATGGCTGAATGGACTCGTGTCAACTAGTCTACGTACAGGAACTCGTTCGAACTGAGCAGAATTTGGGCGAAGGATTTGAAGGGCATCTTTTCGAGGAAGGCTGCGGCGAGTTCGCGTTCGGCGGGCGTGGGCGGGCGGGAGACTGTTAGTAAGTACGCCGCTTCGATGTTATTCTCGGCTCGCTGCGCCAGAGCGTCAGCGGCCTGGAAAATGAAGTCGTCATTCAACATCGTGAGCGACTGGAGCGGCGTGGCGGAGGGAACGCGGCGGGTGCAGTTAGTATCGATGACGGGATAATCGAAGACGCCGAGGAAGCTCATGGGATAGGTCCGGCGATGGGAGAGATAGATGCTGCGCCGCCACTTGGCATTCACGGGCTCTTTGGAGGAGACGATCTGGAGACCATCGGGACGCATTTCGAGCAGGATGGGCGGGCCACCGGCGGTGGGGTCGAGCTTTCCGGCGACGGCAATGACCGAATCCCGCAAGGATTCGGCGTCGAGACGGCGGAGGTTCATGCGCCAGAGGAGCTTGTTGTCGGGATCGATTTTGCGGGCGGGTTCGTTCTGCAGGCTGGACTGGCGGTAGGCCGTCGAGAGCATGATCTGCTTGTGGAGGCGCTTGGCGCTCCAGCCGTTTTGCATGAAATCGACGGCGAGATGGTCGAGCAGGGGCTGGTTCGTGGGAGCTGCGCCGGTGGATCCGAAGTTGTCCGGGGTGGCGACGAGGCCGGTGCCGAAGTGGCCCTGCCAGATGCGGTTGACGATGACGCGGGCGGTGAGCGGATGGTCGGGGCTGGTGAGCCACTCGGCGAACGCCAGGCGGGTGCCGGAGGTCTCGCCTTGGGCGGCGGCGGGGCGGACGGCGTCGCGACGGTCAGCGGGCGTGAGGACTTCGAAGAAGCCGGGGGTGACCGTGGGGCCGGGGGCGTCGGCGCTGCCGCGTTGGAGGAGACGGATTTTCGGCGGGGTGCCGACGTCCCAGAGGGCTTGGATTTTGCCGAGCCGCGGGAATTCCGGGTCCTTGGCGTACTCCTTTTCGAAGGGATCGTGGAACTTCTTAAAGAGATACTTTTGGACTTCGGTTCGTTTATCGGCGGGGGCGGCGAGGGCCGCCTTGACGTCTTCGCGGAGTTGCTCGGGGAGAGTCTTTAATTGCTCGGAGAGGAGACGGGCTTCGATGGCTTCATTGCCGGCGGTGGGGAGTAAGTAGAGATGACGATTCTGGGGTTGGATCCAGTCGGTGGGGTTGTAAGCGGTCGTGAAGAGGGCAAGGAAGCGGTAGTAATCCTTCTGCGAGATCGGATCGAACTTATGAGAGTGGCACCGGGCGCAGTTGACGGTGAGCCCGAGGGTGCTGGAGGACACCGTTTCGACCAGCTTGAAGAGCGCTTCGTAACGTTCGACGGGAAGGTTGGAGATATCCTCTTCGGTGATGTCGAGAATGTTGCGGAGGTAGCCCGTGGCGGTGAGGAGATCGTTGATTTCGGGGGTGCGGGTTTTGGCGTTGCGCCAGTCGATGAGTTCGTCGCCGGCGAGTTGTTCGGTAAGGAAGCGGTTCCAAGGTTTATCGGAGTTGGTGGCTTGGATGACGTAGTCGCGGTAGCGCCACATGCCGACGGCGTACTCGGCTTTCTTGGGATCGAAGTCCTTGCCGGTCGTGTCGACGTAGCCGGCGGAGTCGAGCCATTGGCGGCCCCAGCGCTCGCCGTACTTGGGGGACGCCAGGAGTTGGTCGATGAGGCGCTCGTAGTTGTTGTGTTGGCGGAAGTCCTGGATTTCGGCGGGCGAGGGCGGGAGGCCGGTGAGATCCAGAAAGGCACGGCGGAGGAGCTTTTCGTTGGGGGCGTCGGGGCTGAAGGAGAGTCCCTTGGCTTCGAGTTTGGCGAGGACGAGGGCGTCGATGGGGGTGCGGACGCGGCTGGTGGATTTCACTTTCGGAGCGATGGGCGCTACGGGTTTCTGGAAGGCCCAGAACTGCTTTTGTTCGGCGGTGGGGGCGCGGGCTTCGAGCGGGCTGAAGGGCCGGTCGGCGGGGTTGAAGGTGATGAGCTCCGAGAACTCTCCGCGGTCGATCCATTCGCGGATCGAGTTGATTTCGGGTTCGGTGAGGGGTGCGCCGGCAGCCTTCGGCGGCATGTTGTGATTGATGACGCGGCGGACGAGGAGGCTGCGATCGGAGAATCCTTCGACGATGACGGGGCCGTTGGCGCTGCCTTTGAGGACGTCGGCGACGGTGTGGAGACGGAGACCAGCGGCGGCGGATTTTCCCCCGTGGCAGCTCGTGCAACGGGCTTGGATGACGGGCGGGATCTGCGAGGCGGCTTTGACGGGGGCGTCCGAGGGGGCGTCGGCTTCGATCCATTCCTTGATGACGGCGAGGTCGGAATCCGGCACTTTCTGGCCATAGATGGCGGGGGGCATCTGACGGGTGGAGACCTTCTTCCAGAGCAGGCTTTCGTCGGGCTTGCCTTTGGTGATGACGGGGCCGTTGTGGCTGCCGCGGAGGGCGCCGGCGGCGGTACGGAGGTCGAGACCGAGCTTCGGCGAGCTTTGGCCGTGACAGGTGAAACAGTATTTCGTCAGGATGGGGAGGACGTCTTTCTCATAGCGCGGGGCAGCGCTAAGCGCGAGGGGCAGGAGGAGAAGAAGGCGCTTCATGCGAGGAGGCCGAGGACAGGTTTGGCACCGGTGACGGTGACATCGGAGGGGGTTTCCATACGGCCTCCGTTCTGGTATTCGATTTTGGTGTGATCGAGGCCGAGTTGGCGGAGGACGGTGGCGATCATGTCGGGGACGGGGACGCGGTTGACGACGGCTTTGTAGCCGAAGTCGTCGGTTTCCCCGTAAATGAGGCCTTTTTTGAACCCGCCGCCGGCGAACCAGAGGGTGAAGGCGTTGCGGTTGTGGTCGCGGCCATCGCCGTTTTGGGTGGTGGGGAGGCGGCCGAATTCTCCGGCCCACATGACGATGGTGGAATCGAGGAGGCCGCGGTTTTTGAGGTCGGTGATGAGGGCGGCGGAACCTTGATCGACCTCGGTGGCGATCTTGTGCATGTCCTTCTTAATGTTGTTGTGGTGGTCCCAGGGCTGGCCGGGGCTGGTGGTGACCTGGACGAAGCGGACGCCTTTTTCGACGAGGCGGCGGGCCATGAGGCAGCGGAGGGCGTAGGGACCGGCGGTGGGATCGTCGATGCCGTAGAGCTTTTTGGTGGCGTCCGTTTCTTTCGAGATGTCGAGGACATCGCTGGCGGCTAACTGCATCCGGGCGGCGAGTTCGAAGTTCTTGATGCGGGCTTCGAGTTCCTGTTCGCCGGGGTGCTGGCGGGCATGGGACTCGTTAATTTTGGCGAGCAGGTTGAGCGTTTCGCGCTGATGGTGAGCGGGTTGGTTAGCGGGGGGATTGAGGTGGTGAACCGGGGCGCCTTTCATGGCGAACTCGACGCCGGCGTAAGTGGCTGGGAGGTAGCCGTTGGCCCAGAGTTGTTTGCCGCCGATGGTGTAGCCGGTGGGATCGCGGAGGACGATGTAGGAGGGGAGGCTTTGGTTTTCCGAGCCGAGGGCGTAGCTGATCCAGGCGCCCATGACGGGGCGGCCGGGGAAGATTTTGCAGGTGAGGAGCATGTTGAGCGCTTCGAGGTGGTTATTGTGCTCGGTGTGCATGCTGCGGATGAAGGTGAGGTCGTCGACAATGCGGGCGGTGTGGGGGAGCATCTCGGAGATGTCCATGCCGGATTGGCCGTATTTTTTAAAGGTGAAGGGAGAGGGGAGGAGGGTGTTGACATTGTTGGGCTGGTGGATTTCGACGCCACCGGGGAGGGGCTGGCCGGCGTATTTCTGGAGGGCGGGTTTGGGGTCGAAGAGGTCCATTTGGCTGGGGCCGCCGTTTTGGACTAGTTGGATGACGGCTTTTGCTTTGCCGGGGAAGTGTTGGCCGTGGAGGAGGCTGGAGAGGGCAAGCGAGCCGAAGCCGAGGGTGGATCGTTCGAGGAGTTGGCGGCGAGTGAAAGGGAGCGCCATGGGGGGAGGATATCAGAGATGCTGGGTGCGGACAACCGCTTAGCGGAAGAGGAGCATGGCGAGGAAGATCACGGCGTCGAAACAGAGGAAGAGGACGATGGCGGCGGGGAGAACCCAGAGCGGGAGGGAGCCGAGCAGGGCGAGTGGGTTTTGGGATTTGGGACTGGGCATCTTACGAAGAAGGGCGCAGGGGGGAGGCGGATTCGATCAGAGGCCAGCGGAGTTATTTGAGGGGCGTGCGAGTTTTACAGATGATGCGGGCGGTACCGCGGATAGCGGTCCGGGTGATCTTTCTTTGAGCGCATTCGGCGATGGCTTCGAGTAGGCTGGGGGCACCCATCGCGTAGCCTTGGGCGATACGGAACTCGTGGTGCCCGGAGATCGAGGGTGGCGAGATGGGCGCCGAGGCCAGGGGCGGCGACTCCGGTGGCGGCGTCTTCCGGGAAACCGGCGCGAAGGGGGAATTTGGCGGGCTTCGGCGGAGGAGTTAGGCTTATCGGAGCGGCGGGTAAAGGGGTAAAAGCCGGTAACATGCAGCTTGTCGCAAAGCTCCCAGAGGGCGTTGAAGTCGGGCTGGAGGGGGCTGAGGGGGGGGGAGTCGGGGAGCGGGATCAACAACTTTGCGCGAGAGACGGATACGGATTGGATGGGGCTAGGAACGTCAGTAATGGCGGTAAGGGGAATGCCAAGGGCGGGGGTCGATGGGTTCGGGGGACCGAAGACGGGCGGATTTTGTTCAAGGGTGACGAGGAAGCCGGGGGCCCGAGGGAGCCAAGTATCGTCGAATATGCCCGTCGTGGTTTCGACGCGGACTCGGCTGGGGCGGACAATTTTCCGCTGGAGGGCGACGGTGATGGCGGCGATGGTCGGTATCGAAGCCAAAGTGACGGGGCGGGAGGGCGTCCGACATAGTTCCCCAATAAAAGGCATTACGATTTTTTCGAGACGACGAAGAGGCCAGCGAGGACGAGCGATCCGCCCGCAAGTAAGGTCGGGCGGAGGGGCTCGTCGAAGATCCAGGCGCTGAGGGCGATTCCGGAGATGGGGACGAGAAAGGCATACATGGAAAGCGCCCCGGCGGGGTAGCGCTGGAGCAGTTGCGCCCACAGGATGAAGCAGACTCCGGCGACGATGACGCCTTGATAAGAGATCGCAGCGAGAGCCTGCCAGGTGACGGCCTTGAGGGTGGGCGGTTCCGTAAGAGCGGCGACGAACAGGAACAGCGGGACGGACCAGGCCATCTGCCAGACGACGGTTCGGACGGGGTCTACGGTTTGGACAAGGTAGCGCATGTAGACTTGGCGAGCGCCGAGGAGGGCAGAAGATAGTATCATCAGGGCGTTGCCAAGAAGGGGGTTGGGGGCCAAGGTGGATGGAGTTTGTCCGACAGCGAGAACGGTGACTCCGGCGAGGGCGAGTACGAGCCCGGCGACGCGGGTTTTGGTGAGGGGATCTTCGAGACGTTTGGCGAAGAAATGGCCGGTGAGGTTGGCGAAGACCGCATAGGCGTTGAGGATCACGACGCCGTAAGCCGGGGAGGTGAGGGCAGAAGCGGAGTTCAGCAGGCCGATTTGAACGGTGAAGAGGACGCCAAGCCAGAAGAGGGGCCGCCATTCGGCGGGGGTGGGCCAGAAGGTGACGCCGCGATGGCGCGCCCAAGCGCCGACGAAGATCACTCCGATCAACATACGCCAGAAGGCGCTCCACAGAGGAGGAATGCTATCGACACCGACACGAATGGAGACGATGTTGCCGCCCCAGAGGATGGAGATGGCCGTGGCCAGGAGAATGGTGGAGAGGCCGATGGGTTCGCGCAAGGGCTATTTCCAGTAGCGCGCGGCGAAGTTGAGAATGGTCGGCCAGTTGGGGCCAGGGGTGTGGCCGCCGCTGTGTTGGCGGAAGGCGATTTCGCCACCAGTCGGAGGCGTTTCGGGGGGCGGGAAGTCGGCGGTGCCTAAGCCCTTTTTGCCGAGGAGTTGGTCGACCGGTTCGGCTCCGGCACCGGCGAGGAACATGCCTTTGGCGTCGACCCGGCCGTCGCCTCTGTCGCCGGAGCGGATGAAGACGGGGAGGTCGGCGGCGGTATTGGAGCCGGCGGATTGGAGGTAGTTGCCGGCCATCCTGTGATACTCGGTGGGGGCGGCGGCATTTTCGACCTGCTCGGCGTAGAGGCGGGGGTGAAGTTTAACGCCGCGGGTGCCGGAGGAACTGAGGAAGGCGACGACGGCGGCCTTGCCGTAGCGGGAGCGGCCTTCGAGACCGACGCGGTTGGCGTCGACGGCGGCGTCGGTGGCGAAGTAGTCGAGCGCGCGGGAGGCACCCCAGGCCCAGGCGCGGGGTTGCCCTTTATTGACGAGGCCGATGATGCCGTGGGTGAGGCCGGTGCCGTTATCGGGTTGGACGGAGGTGAGGGCGAGGACGTCGTAGCCCCAGCCGCGTTCGAGAATAAGCTTTTGCCAGGTGGTGTCGCGGCGCGGGAAGTTGGTAGAGGCGAGTTCCATGACGACGGGAACTTTGGCTTTCGCGTTGGCCTGGGTGACGAGCGTGAGTTGGATGTCGACTTGGATTTGGGAATAAGCGGCGTTGTCGACGTGGCCGAGGAGGGGCGTCCGAGCGACCGGGATTTCGGCCTCAATTTCGTTTGTAGTGGCGCCGACTTCCCAGCGGACGGCGGTCGTGACGTTGGGCATGCGGGCGAAGAGTTCGGGACGGCTGAGCTTCCACCATTGAGCGGGTTTGGTAATCTTTTTCTTTTTGCCGGAGAGGAAAGGATCAGGGAGTTGGGGGTAGGGGTTGGCTTTCGATTCGAGGAGGCGGCGCTGGCCGACGGCAGCGGTGAGTTGGACGGGAGGGAGGCCGGCGGCGAGGAGGGTTAGGGCGAGGAGAGGAAGAAGACGCACCGGTTGATTGTATCGCTGATATACTGCGGCGGATGAAACTACTTGTGGTTGGAATAATGTTGGCGATGGCCCTGGGGGCCGAGACGAAGGCGGATATCGTAGGGCTGGACCAGGCTTGGCGGAAGGCGATTCTGGCGAAGGATACGGCGGCGCTAGAAAAGATGCTGACCGATGACTTAGTGTATGGCCACGCGACGGGGATCATCGACACGAAGACGAGCTATATCGCGAAGGTGAAGTCGGGCAAGCAGCTGTATGAGAGTTTGGAGCAGACGAAAGTGAAGGTAAATGTGTACGAGAGTTCGGCGGTGACGCATTCGTACATGCACGTGACGGGGGTGAACCAGGACGGGAAGTTCGACGATAAGGTGATGTTGATTCACTTTTGGGTGAAGCAAAACGGAACGTGGCGACTAGCGGGTCATCAGACCACGAAAGTCGCCACGATTCCGAACTAGGTTAGTAACTAGCGGGCCGAGAATTTCTTCGGACGAGCGCCGAAGGTTTTCTTGGGCCCGAAGGAACCACCACTGGGGCGGCCTCCTCCAGAGTAAGGACGATGAGTGGGGGCGGTATGAACAAGCTGAAGCTTGGAAGCAGGGGCTTGGGCCAAGCGCTCCGGGATGGCGGCGATGGTGGCCCGGTCGGCGGCGGTGATCATCTGCCGTTCGAGCCGGATGTTGAGATTCCGTTCAATGCGGCGGACATCGTTCCATTCCGACCGGGTGACGAAGGTGGTAGCGGTGCCCTTCAAGCCAGCGCGGCCGGTACGACCGACGCGATGGATGAAATCTTCCGGAACCTTCGGTACGTCGAAGTTAATGACGTGGGCGACGGCTTCGATGTGAAGACCGCGGGCGGCGACGTCGGTGCAGACGAGGACGCGGAACTGGCCGTCCTGGAAGCCTTTGAGCGCACGGTTACGCTGGCTTTGCGAGCGGTTACCGTGGATGCTGGTGGAGCTGATGCCGTCTTGTTCGAGGCGGTCGGCAAGTCTGTCAGCACCGTGCTTGGTGCGAACGAAGACCATGAAGGTACCGTCGTGGATGCGCAGCATGTGCTCGAGAGCCCCGATCTTGTGATCCTGGTCTAACTCGTACATGTGGAGGTCGACCTGTTCGGCCGGCTTGCTGGCGTTGCCGATCGCGATGCGAACGGGGTTCACGAGGTGCTTGTTGATGAGGTGGGCGACGGAGGTCTCGATGGTGGCCGAGAAGAACAACGTCTGCCGTACGGGGGCGAGAAGGCCCATGATGCGTTGGATGGAGGGCAGGAAGCCCATATCGAGCATCCGGTCGGCTTCATCAAGGATGAGCAGGTTGACCGAATCCAAGCGAACCAAGCGGCGTTCGATAAAATCGCCGAGGCGGCCAGGGGTGGCAATAATGACTTGGACACCGCGCTTGATGTCGGCAAGTTGCGGACGTTCACTGAGGCCGCCTACGACGACTGCGGTACGGATACCGGTGCCGGCGGCCAGTTTGTGGAACGTCTCCGAAATTTGCATCGCGAGTTCGCGAGTGGGGCTCAAGATAAGGGCTTGGGAGCCTTTGGCCGTTTTGTTTTTCAGGAGGCGTTCGAGGAGGGGGAGGACAAAAGCAAGGGTCTTGCCAGTGCCCGTTTGGGCTGTGGCGACAAGGTCTTTGCCTTCTAAAGCAGGTGGGATGGCCTGAGCCTGCACGGGCGTCGGTGTGACAAAGCCGTGCTTGGCCAGGTTGCCCTTCAAGACAGGGGACAACGTAAGGTCAGCAAAAGTATTCATTCAGTTGTATTTGGTGGGAAGGCCGATCGAGCGAACCGGCAAACAGAAAAGCAGGCGGGTGCGGTAGAACAAACTTCCAGTACTTCTGAAAGTATAGCGCATTTTGTGGCGAAAATGAAAAAGCCGCTCAAAAGAGCGGCTTTCATCACTATCACCAGGAGAAGAACCTAGAGAGCTTTGGCGAGTTCCTCAGCGAACGCGCTGGGCGGACCCGACGGGCGGGTGGGCTTTTTGTGCTTCTTCCCACCGCGGCGCGATTTGTCGCCCATCATCATTGCTGACGACGGAGGCGGCACACCAGCACCCATGGGGGCGGCTCCCTTCACAGGGGTTTTGCCTTTCGGCGGTTGGGCAGGGTTGGCACGCAGCAGACGCTCTTCGAGCGGTGCGCGGTCAAAACGACGGATTATCGAATTCATTTCTTCGCCGTTGGGCGCTTCGATAAATGCGAATCCTTTCGATTCTTGCGTTTCGGGGTTACGGATTACTTTGATGGAATCGGCTACGAGGTTTTCCGCGGTGAGCCAAGACTTGATGTCATCGGCAGTCACCCAAACGGGGAGATTGCCAAGAAAAACGGTGAAACTCATTGAAGGGTAAAAACTACTCCTGGGAAGGATGTTGAACCGGGGAGGTCCGCTGAGAGCATTACCAGCGTAACACAGGGACTCCGGTAGTAAAAGTTTAATCTGTTACACGCCGAAAGCAACTGGCCTGGCAACCAGTACGGCGGGATTGGATTTTAGTTCGGCGAGTACCGTTTCCGGCACGACAGCGTCTACTTCGACTACGGCTACGGCCAAAAGGCGCTGCCCAGGGGCAGGCTTCGGAGTACGACCGAGAGAGAAGTTGGCAATATTAATATTACTCTTTCCGAGAACAGAGCCGACGTGGCCGATGACGCCGGGGACGTCATCGTTCTTCATGTAGAGAAGATGGCCGTTCAAGTTGGCCTCGCAGGGGATGCCATCGACTTGAATGAGGCGGGGCCGATTGAGGATGACGGCGCCTTCGACGACGGTGAGACCGGCATCGGTATCGAGTTCGAGGCGAATCGAGTCGATGTGACCGGTGCGTTGCTTTTCGTGAGTTTCGGCGACGTTGAGCCCGCGTTGGGTAGCGATGGGCATGGCGTTGACGAGGTTGGCGCGATAGGATAGCGACCGATTGAGGACACCAGCGAGGCCGGCGTTGCGGAGGAGGACCGTGTTGAAGTCGGCGATACGGCCGGAGTAGATGAGGCGCACCGACTTTGGGTTGCCCGAGGCTAGGTAGGCGGCGAAGCCCCCGAGGCGCTCAGCGAGTTCGATGTAGGGGCCGACGGCCTTGTACATTTCCGGCGAGAGCGCGGGCATGTTGACGGCGTTGAGGGCGATGCCGTTGAGGAGGTATTCGACGACCTGCTCCACGATGCGGACGCCGACGATTTCCTGAGCTTCTTCGGTCGACCCACCGATGTGGGGGGTCGCGAGGAGGTTTTGCGCTTGGAGAATGGCGGAGTCGGCGGGCGGCGGTTCGGCTTCAAACACGTCGAGACCGGCACCGGCAACCTTGCCGCTTTGGAGGGCGGCGGCGAGATCGGCTTCGTTGACGAGTTCGCCGCGAGCGCAGTTTATGACACGGACCCCGGGCTTCATTTTCTCGAAGGCGGCGGCGTTGAGCATGCCGTGCGTTTCGGGCGTAAGCGCCATGTGGAGCGTGATGTAGTCGGATTCGGCGTAGAGCCGGTCGAGGGAGACGAGTTCGACGCCGAGGTCTGCGGCGGTCTGCGGATTGACGAATGGGTCGTAGGCCAGGCAGCGCATTTCGAAGGCCTGGGCGCGGGATACGACGGGGCGACCGATGGCACCGAGGCCGAGGACGCCGAGGGTTTTGCCGCGGAGTTCGTTGCCCTGAAACCTCTTTTTCTCCCACTTGCCGCTTTTGGTGGAGGCGCTGGCGGCGGGAATCTGCCGGGCGAGGGAGAGCATGAGGCCGATGGCATGTTCGGCGACGGAGATGGCGTTGCCCCCGGGGGTGTTCATGACGAGGACCCCGGCGGCGGTGGCGGCGTCGAGGTCAACGTTATCGACGCCGACGCCGGCGCGGCCGATGACGCGGAGTTTGGGTGCTTTGGAGAGAACGTCCGAATTGACTTTGACGGCGCTGCGAACGAGCAGAGCGTCGCAATCGGCAAGATGGGCGGCGTAGCCCTTCGGATCAGAAATGACAATGTCCCAGCCGGCTTGCGCGCGCAATAGCTCGACGCCAGCGGCGGCGATGGGTTCCGCTACCAGAATTTTCATGATGATTTCCTTGTGATTCTTAGGCCGTGACCGGCTGCGGCATGGCAACTTCGGCGTACAGTTTCTGTACGGCGGCAACACCTTTGCCGAGTTCGACCGGGTGCCCGTTCTGCTGGAGCAGCAGTTCGAGACCAGCGATGACGGCAAACATGTCGGCGAAGTCGAAGTAGCCCAGGTGCGCCATGCGGAAGATTTTGCCCTGCATGGAGCCTTGGCCGTTGGCGATGATGGCTCCGAAGTGGTTGCGGAAGCCTTTGACGATGAGCCCGGAATCCATTCCGGCTGGTGTTTTGATGGCGGTGACGGAGGATCCGGGATTGTTGGGGGAGAACAGTTCCAGGTTCAAAGCGGCGGCGGCGTTCCGAGTGGCTTTGGCGAGGAGTTGGGCGTTCTCGATGAGCTTATCCATCCCGAGGTCGTTGATGTACTGGAGGGCGACGTTGAGGGCGATGAGATGGGAGGTATTGGGGGTCCAGGAGGACTCGCCTTTGTCGGCCATTTTCTTTTCGCGCTTCAGGTCGAAGTAGTAGCGGGGCATGCAGGAGTTGGCATTGAGGGCCCAGGCTTTGGGGCTGACGCTGATGAAGGCGAGGCCGGGGGGAATCATGAACGATTTCTGGGAGCCGCCGATGCAGATATCGATGCCCCACTCGTCGATTTCGAGGGGCATGGTGCCGAGGCCGGTGATGGCGTCGACGATGAAGATGGCCGGGGTCTCACGGATGAGCTTGGCCATGGCTTCGACGTCGTGGGCGGCACCGGTGGAGGTTTCGGAGGCTTGGATGAAGACGCCTTTGACGTCGGGGTTGGCCTTGAGGGTCTCGGCGAGACGCTCGGGGCTGACTACGCTGCCATAGGGTTCGGTGAGGACGATCGGATCGAGGCCGAAGGCTTGGACCATTTCGGCCCAGCGTTCGCCAAACTTGCCGGCGGAACAGACTACGACTTTATCCTTCATCGAAAAGAAGTTGGAAACGGAGGCTTCCATGGCACCGGAACCGGATGCGGTGAGGATGAGCGTGTCGTTAGACGTGCCCATAGCCTTCTTCAGACCCTGCATGGCGGACGCTTGGATTTTGATGAAATCCTGAGTCCGATGGTGGACATCGCTGGCCATCATTGCATGCAGCGCCGGTGGATAGAGGGGCGTGGGCCCGGGAGTCAGTAGGCGTTGTTTTTTAATATGCATGAGAGACGAATGAGAAAGAGCGCGAGAACTATTAGAATAGCAAATACAATGGCTCTTCTTGATCAGATACAGCGCGACATGGTTGCGGCGATGAAGGCAAAAGAGGAGGTGCGGCTCGGTGCGGTTCGGATGATAAAGACCGTTCTCATCAAATGGCAGGCCGATAACTCTAAGCCTCTAGATGAGGCAGCGGAGCTGCAGATCCTTTCGATTTTAGTGAAGCAGCGGAAGGAATCGATCGACATGTTCCGGAACGCGGGGCGGGAGGAGGCGGCGGCGAAGGAGGAGGCGGAGATGGCGATTGTAGAGAGCTACATGCCGGCGGCGCCGAGCGAGGCGGAGATCGACGCGGCGATTGAGGCGGCCATGGCGGAAACCGGTGCGACGGAGAAGGGGAAGATGGGGATCGTGATGAACGCGGCGAAGGCCAAGCTGGCCGGGAAGCGGCTGGACGGCAAGGTGCTGAGCGATAAGGTGAAGGCTCGGCTGAGTTAGATTTTGAAGAAGATTCGACGCTGATAGAGCCAGTAGCAGAGCCCCCACATAGCGAGCATCACGAGGATGTTGTGGGGGATGGCGCCGACTGAGCCGAGGAACGCGAATTGCTGGCCATCGAAGGCGGCGAGGCCGCGGGAGAGCCATCCGCGGAGGACTTGGGAGAAGGCGTAGATAAAGATGCTATTGGCTCCGACGACGAGGAGGGGGAAGGTCCAGCGGCGTTCGGCGCGGATTTCGATGAGCCAGTAGAAGGCGGCAAAGGCGAGGAGCACCCAGCCGGTACTGAGGAAGAGGAATGAGCCGGTCCAGAGGCGCTTGACCATGGGGATGACGGGCGCGAGGGCCAGGCCGAGGGCAAAGGCGGCGGCGGCGGCGGTGAGGAGGATTTTGAGGCGTTGGGCCGGGGTGCGGGGGGAGAGGAGGAGAAGGCCGGTCCAGCAGCCGAAGAGGACGGTTAAAGCGTTGCCGAGGAAGTTGAGGGTGGTGTAAAAGCCGGAGTAGTTATAGCCGAGGAGGCGGAGGTCGACAAGGGCGGCGAAGTTGGCTTGGGGATCGAAGGGTCCGGTGGGTCCGGGGAAGAGGTAGAAGAGGGCGTGGTGGAGGGTTAGGAGGGCTGCGGCCGCGGCGACTTGGGCTCGGAACGGGAGCGGCAGGAGGGCGCAGCAGAGGAGGTAAGAGAAGGCGATTTGGCAGAGGACGTTGATGAGTTGGAGCTTCAGGGGCGCGGTGGAACCCCAGTTGGAGAGGACGTTCGAGAGAGCGATGAGGACGACGGCGCGCCAGAGGACATGACGCCATGGGGTGGCGCGGCGGGCGAGGGCGATGGGCATCGCGACGCCGACGATGAACGTGAAGGCGGGCTGAATGAGATCCCAGAGGGTACAGCCGGCCCAGGCGGCGTGTTCGAACTGATTGGCCCAGGCGTATTGGCCTTTGAATGCATCAAAGATGCCGAAGCCATGGGAGATGAGCAGGAGCATGGTGAAGCCGCGGAAAGCGTCAAGGGAGAGTAGACGGTCTTCGGGCTTGGCTATCGACATAAGCGGTCCTGAAAGTCTATCGAAATCACGGTTGGAAGTCGGCGGGGCGATTTTACGATTCGAAGTGGGGTCAGCAGCGGGGCGTGAAGGCGCTAACGCCGGCGGCCATCGTGAGCGGTTTTTGCGATTCGAACTCGGCGGGTGGGCAAGCCGGTTCCGGCTTGATGAGGATCGGCACGGGTTTGGCTATCGACATAGGCGGTCCGGAAGGTCTATCGAATTACGGTTCGAAGGCGGCGGGGCGATTTTGCGATTCGAAGTGGGTCAGCAGCGGGGCGTGAAGGCAGAAGCGCCGGCGGCCATCGTGAGCAGTTTTTGCGATTCGAACTCGGTGGGTGGGCAGGCCGGTTCCGGCTTGATGAGCACGGGCACGGGTTTGGCTATCGACATAAGCGGTCCGGAAAGTCTATCGAATTACGGTTCGAAGGCGGCGGGGCGATTTTTCGATTCGAAGTGGGTCAGCGGCGAGGCGTGAAGGCCGAAGCGCCGGCGGCCATCGTGAGCGGTTTTTGCGATTCGAACTCGGTGGGTGGGCAGGCCGGCTCCGGCTTGATGAGCACAGGCACGGGCTTGTCTGTCGTCATAAGGCGGTCTTGAAAGTCTATCGGACTTCGGTTCGAAGGCGGCGGGGCGATTTTGCGATTCGAAGTGGGGTCAGCACCGGGGCGTGAAGGCGGAAGCGCCGGCGGCCATCGTGAGCGGTTTTTGCGATTCGAACTCGGCGGGTGGGCAAGCCGGTTCCGGCTTGATGAGCACAGGCACGGGTTTGGCTTGTTCGACGACCGGCGGTGGGGGCGCAGTGTGGGGACGGTTTTTCTGGGCGGTGACCAGGTTTTTGAGGGCTCGTTGATGGCTTCGTTCGGTGGTGGTGATGTAGCGCTGGACACGGTCCCAGACTACGGCGTGGTCGTCGTTCCAGAAGGCACCGGCGAGGTCTTCGTTTTGCTGGTCGAGGGTGTTTAAAGTTTGGGCTTCGACGCGACGGGCGCGGAGGAGACGCCATTGGGCCTCGACGAGTTGGCCTGCGAGGAGCGCCTCTTCCGGGTTGGCCGGGGCGTAAGCGGCGATGACTTGGGCTTTGAGTTCGGCGAAATCGGTGGGCGATTCGCTATCGAGGAGGAGGGCAGTGGAACAGAGCCTGCGGGCGAGGCGATTTTTGCTGGAGCGGGCTTTGCCTTTGGGGGTGCGGGGTCCAGTGGCGCCGTTGGGGTTGGTGAGGGTGATGCCGTAGCGGGCGAGATCAAAGGGGGGCGGCATGAACGGACGGATTTCGGCTTCGAAGGCGAGCTTCTGTTCGGGCGTCATTTGGTCATAGGGCGTATGGGTCATGGTCGTATCTCCTGGGTTTTTAAAATGAAAAACCCGGCGGGCCGTTGGGTTGGCGCGTCGGGTAGATCTGTTGGGAGAATACGGGGAGGGCGGGGGGTAATCGGGAGACCTTTTTTGCAAGTAACTGATATCAATCGAAATATAAATTTCGATACCTTGTGAATGGGTTTCTATTACAAGTGTAGTTGTTAAGATTCAAGGCCGATGGCCCGCAATGGAGTTGCGGCGCTGGATGGCTTGGTGAGGTCCGCGACCGGCACCCAAACGACGCGATTGCCAATCAGCGCGGTCAACTCGCGCGGCCTTCGTGCGATGGAGATCGCGTGCGGCACTTCTTTCACTTAACGGCACTGACCAGGGCAAGCCGGCGGAGAATCTCATCTTTCTCGGAAGTAATAACGTCGGCGTTGGCGAAGATGTCGTATCGGCGTACCGTCATGAAGCGGTCTTCAAGATAGTATTCGAAACGCTCCAATTCAAGGGAATACCGGTATCGGTAAGTGGAGAGAATGA
>JBBRIO010000009.1:0-25523 GCA_038220855.1 Bryobacterales bacterium
GCGAGGGCGCGGAGGGTGCGCATGGTATCGACGAAGAGCGAATGGGGGCCGTTGAAGGAGTAGATGTAGCCGTTGCCGTCGGCGGTGGAACTCCAGCGGGCGGCTTGGACGGCGCCGGAGCATTGAAGGGCGAGGATGTAGAACTGCTCCTCCCAGGGGTCGTGGGGGATGCGGCCTTCGCGCATGAGGCGGAGAAGGTTGCCGTAGGTGCTGACGTTGTTGAAGCCATGGTCGTGGACGCCGACGTGGGTGATGTGGGGGGCCATGTGACGGCGGGTGCGCTCGCGGCCCAGATTCAGGAATTCGGTTTCTCCGGTTGAGTCAAATTGGAGAATGGGCGCGCCGAATTGGAAGCCCTGGGTCCATTCGGTCCAACCGCGGCTTGTGTACCGCCCTTCGATCGTGAAGACCGGGGCGCCGGATTCCGGCTGCCAAGCGGATTCGAGGTTCCGGATCTTGGCGGCAGAGGCCTGCCAAAGGGTGGTAAGGCCGTTGCGAAGGTCGGCCGGTTTCAATTGCGCATCAACTAAGATCATTCGAGATTAGTGTAACGTTTGAAACCACTCTGGCACCGAATCGCTCTTCCAGAAAGAGGGATTTTTCTTATGAGCTCGATGACTGACCGCTTTTCCGGGACTGCTTCTTCGTTCGGGGTGCTTTATCCAACGAATTATGTTCTCGCGATGATGGCCAATGATGGGGCGGCCAAGATGGCGCAGGACGCGCTGGTGGCAAATGGGTTCCCCGCAGATGACGTGATCGACTTTTCGCCGGAGGAGTACATTGCGTTGGTGGAGGCGCATCGGGAGAACAAGCACTTGTTGGGGCAGTTTATGGAGTCGGTATCGCGGACGATGGGGACGGAGGCGGTTTACGTGGATTTGGATTTGGAACTGGCTCGTCGTGGGGCTGGGGTGGTGGCGGTGCTGGCGCAGGAAGAGGAAGCGAAGAAGAAGGCGCGGGAGATTTTGGAACGATTTCGACCGTTGGCGATGCGTCACTATGCCAAGCTTTCTATAGAGGTGTTTGTGGAGCATCCGCAAACGTCGTCTTCGGCGCAGAATGACGGGGCGGATTAGCCGGCTTCCCAAGGTTCGACGTGGACGAGGACATTCTGTACCCAGGGAAGTTGCTGCTTGATGGCAGTTTTGACTTTGCCGGAGATGACGTGAGAGTCCCGGACGCTGAGGTGGGAATCAACTTGCAGATGGAGGTCGACGTGATATTGGAGGCCGGTTTTTCGGGCGTAACACTTTTCGACGGCGCGGGCTCCGGGGACTTGGAGGGCGACGTCGCGCACGGCGCGAAGTTTGTCGTCGTCGGGCATGGTGTCCATTAACTGCATGGCGGTTTCCCGGATGACTCGGGTGCCGAGGAAGGTTACGATCAAACCGACGGCGACGCCGCCCAGACGGTCGGCTTCAGCGAAACGCACGGGGTTGTATAGGGTCAGGCCGAGGGCGAGGAGGGCTACGGAGCCGGAGAGGATATCGACGAAATCGTTTTGACCGTCGGCGAGTAGGGAAGCACTGCCGAGGTTTTTGCCGAAATGGAGCTTGGTCCAGGAGAGGGCGGCTTTGGCTGCGATGGAAACGACGATAGCCCAAAGGGCCCAAGCTTCGGGTGGCTGTTCGGCCACGCCGACTCTTCCCCAACTACGCCAGCAGATGGCGACGCCGGTGGCGGCGAGAATGCAGCCCATGGCGAAGCCAGTGAGGATTTCGAAGCGGCCGTGGCCGTATGGGTGGTTCTCGTCGGCCGGCCGGGAGGCAACGGTTAGGCCGAGCCAGACGAGACCGCTGCTGATGACGTCGGCGGCGGATTCGAAGCCGTCGGCGAGGACGGAGGTGGAATGGGCTTTGGTACCGACGATGATCTTGAGGACGGCCAGGAGTCCGCTGACCGCCATTCCGGTGAGGGCGAGGCGGCGAGCGAACTGATAGGCTGCGAGCATCGATTACTCGATGACCAGAAGCAGGTCTTTGGAATCGACCTGCTGACCGGCGGTGACTAACTTCTGTGTCACCTTTCCGGCGACCGGGGCATAGACCGTGGTTTGCATTTTCATGGCTTCCATGACGAGCAGGCGCTCGCCCTTTTCGATGACTTGGCCGACTTCGACGGCGACCGAGGAGACGGCGCCGGGGATAGGAGCGCCGACATGGCCGGAGTTGGCGGGGTCTGCCTTGGGCCGTGAGGCGGTGACGGCGATAAGGCTACGATCCCGGACGACGACTTCGCGGGGTTGGCCGTTGAGGTCGAAGAAGACGGTCCGGGTGCCATCCGGATGGGGATCAGACATGGTTTGGAACTTCAGAATCAGGCTTTTGCCGGGCTCGATTTCGACCGCGATTTCTTCCCCTCGCTTCATGCCGTAAAAGAACTGGGGGGTGGGGAGCGCTTCCAGGTCGCCGTACTGTTGGTTGCTTTTAGCGAATTTGGCGAAAACCTCGGGGTACATGAGGTAGCTGAGGATGTCGGTGCGGGATGGTTTGCGACCGATTTTCTTCTCGACGAGCGCTTCGGTTTCTTTGAAATCGACGGCTGGGAGGAGCGCGCCGGGCCGGCCTCTGCGGGGTTTGCCGCCCTTCAGGATTACGTTAGTGAGCTTTTTCGGCCAACCTCCCGGCGGTTCGCCGAGCGAGCCTTCGAACATATCGATGACCGAGTTCGGGAGGGTTACGGTGTGGTTGGGGCCAAGTTTTTCGATGTCGGCCATGGTGAGGCCGTGAGAGACGAGGAAGATGGCCATGTCGCCGACGACCTTCGAAGACGGAGTTACTTTGACAATGTCGCCAAAGGCCATGTTGACTTCGGCGTAAGTACGGGCGATTTCGTTCCACTTAGGGCCCAGGCCCATGCCTTCGGCCTGTTCCTTCAAGTTAGTAAACTGTCCGCCGGGCATTTCGTGAAGATAGACTTCGGCGGTGCCGGCGCGGAGGCCGCTGTCGAAGGGCATGTAGAAGGGTCGGACGGCTTCCCAGTAATCGGAGCAACGGTTGAGGGCGTCAAGATTCAGGCCCGTCGCGCGCGGGGTGTTTTCGAGGGCGGCGACTAGCGAATTTAAGTTCGGCTGGGAAGTGGTGCCCGACATGGAGGCGAGAGCGGCGTCGGCGGCATCGACACCGGCGTCGGAGGCTTTGAGGATGGAAGAGGCGTTGATGCCGCTCGTATCGTGGGTGTGGAAGTGGACGGGGATGCCGACTTCCTCGCGGAGGGCTTTGATGAGTTTCTGGGCGGCGTATGGCTTCACTAAGCCGGCCATGTCCTTAACGCACAGGATGTGGGCACCCATCTTTTCCAACTCCTTCGCCATTGCGACGTAGTAAGTGAGAGGGTACTTATCTCGCTTGGGATCGAGGATATCGCCGGTGTAACAAATGGCGCCTTCGCAGAGCCGGTTGGTTTTGCGGACGGCCTCCATGGGGACCTTCATATTCGGCAACCAATTCAGGGAGTCGAAGATGCGGAAGATATCGATGCCGTTTTCGGCCGCGCCGGCGATGAATTCGCGAACGACGTTATCGGGATAAGCGGTATAGCCGACGGCGTTGGAGGCGCGGAGAAGCATCTGGAAGCAGATGTTCGGGACAGCGGTGCGCAGGAGACGGAGGCGTTGCCAGGGGTCTTCGAGGAGGAAGCGCATGGAGACGTCGAAAGTAGCGCCGCCCCACATTTCGAGCGAGAAGAGATTAGGGAGTTCATGCGCGACATAGTTGGCGATGGCGAGCATGTCGTAGGTGCGGACGCGCGTGGCGAAGAGGGATTGGTGCGCGTCGCGGAAGGTGGTGTCGGTGAGGAGAAGGCGTTTTTCCTTGCGCATCCACGCGGCAAACTTTTCGGGGCCAAGTTCGTCGAGGCGTTGGCGGCTGCCGGGCGGCGGCGGGAGAGGATTGTGGCGGGGGAGAACGGCCGGGCGGCATTCGTCCGGGATGCGCTTACCTTTGACTTCGGGGTTACCGTTGACGGTAACTTCGCCTAAGTAAGTTAGTAACTTGGTGGCGCGGTCTTTGCGTTTTGAGAACTGGAAGAGGGAGGGGGTGTTAGCCAGGAACGAGGTGTTGATGCGTCCGGCCTGGAACTCGGGGTGGTTGACGACGTTTTCGAGGAATGGGACGTTGGTTTTTACGCCGCGAATGCGGAATTCGCGGAGGGCGCGGTCCATGCGGGCGCAGGCTTCCGGGAAATCTCTGCCCCAGGCGGTGACTTTGACGAGTAGGGAGTCGTAGAACGGCGTGATGACCGCGCCGCCGTAGGCGCTGGCGCCGTCGAGACGGATGCCGAAGCCGGCGGGGGAGCGGTAGGTTTGGATTTTGCCGTAGTCGGGGACGAAGCCATTGGCGGCGTCTTCGGTGGTGACGCGGCACTGGAGGGCGGTGCCGTGGAGGGGTATTTTGTCCTGGGCCGGTAGGTTCATCTCCGGGCCGTGCAGCGCGAGACCCTGGGCGATTTGGATTTGGCAGTGAACGATGTCGATGCCAGTGATCATTTCGGTGACGGTGTGTTCGACCTGGACGCGGGGATTGACTTCAATGAAGAACCACTGGCCGGTGTCGGTATCGACGAGAAATTCGACGGTGCCGGCGTTGTAGTAGCCGGCTTGGCGAGCGAGGCGCACGGCGGCGTCGGCGAGTTCCTGGCGGATGCGCGGGTCGAGGCCGATGGCCGGGGCGACTTCGACGACTTTTTGATGGCGCCGCTGGACGGAACAGTCGCGTTCGTAAAGGTGCATGACTTCGCCGTGTTTGTCGGCGAGGATCTGGACTTCGACGTGGCGGGGGCGGCGAATATAGCGTTCGATGAAGACGGAGTCGTTGCCGAAGGCAGCGGCGGCTTCGGCTTGGGCTTCGGCGAGGCGGGCGGGGAGTTCTTCGGGGGTCTCGACGACGCGCATGCCGCGGCCACCGCCGCCGAAGGCCGCTTTTACGATGACGGGGAAGCCGATTTTCTGAGCTGCGGCGACTGCTTTGGCGGGAGCCTTAATGGGCTTTTCGGTCCCTGGGACGACGGCCACATTGGCCTTTTGGGCGAGGCGGCGGGCGGCAGTTTTGTCGCCCAGCATCTCGAGGAGGCCGGCGCTGGGTCCGATGAAGGTGATGCCGTACTTTTCGCAAGCGCGGGGGAGGGCGGGATTCTCGCTGAGGAATCCGTAGCCAGGGTGGATCGCATCGACGCCTTTTTCGGCGGCTAGAGCGCAGATGCCATCGACGTCCAGGTAGGCCTGGACGGGGCCTTTCCCCTCGCCGATCAGGTAGGCTTCGTCGGCCTTGAAGCGATGGAGGCTGAGGCGATCCTCCTGAGAGTATACGGCAACGGTTCGAAGACCGAGTTCATTGGCGGCACGGAGAATGCGGATCGCGATTTCGCCGCGGTTGAGAGCTAGAAGTTTTCGCATAGGGGGGACGCAGGAAGGCAGTTTTCCTAGTTTGGCATAGGCTAGCGGCCTCCTTCGTGCTTACTCCATTGGCTCATGAACGCTTCTTCGGCGAGGGCTTGTTCCTCCCGAGCGCTATCGAGCTCCCATCGTTGGCGGGTGCGATCGCGGAGTTTCTCGAGAAGTTGTTTATTTCGCTTGGCTTCGATGACGCAAGCGTTCTGTTGCTGGATACGGGCGATGCATTGGGCGGCTACTTGGGCCTCGCGTCGTCGTTCGATGTTGGCCCACCGACGATAGGCATCCATTTGGACGAGGGATTCGCCGGCGATCGCGCGGTTGGGATTGAGTAGTTCGGCCTCATCTTTTTGGAGTTGGTCGGCAAACTCCTGCTGCCTGGTTTGGATAGTTTGTAGTTCGGCGAATAGGAACGCCAGTTGGGCTTCGGCGGCCTCAGCCTGCTGGACCCGGAGACGGAGGACCCCGGCTAGGGAGAAAGCGTATCGTTTCATGGCGGCAGCTAGGCGAGTTCGGTGGCGAGTGCGCTGAGGCGTTGAAGGGTGCCCTCACGAGTAACTTTTTCTTCGGGCGGTTGGCGAAGAAAGAGTTCGAGGGACTGGCGGGTTCGGATGGCGGCGTCGAGTAGGGGGTTGCTGCCAGCGGCGTAGGCTCCGAGGTTAATGAGGTCTTCGGCGCGATGGTAGGCGGACATGGCCTCGCGGACTTTTCGCATCGCCTCTTTTTGAGCGGGAGTGGCGATTTGGCTGGAAAGGCGGCTGACGGACTGGAGGATATCGATGGCGGGGTAATGGCCGGCGGCGCCGAGGTCACGGGAGAGGATGATGTGGCCGTCAAGGATGCCGCGCGTCGCGTCGCAAATGGGTTCGTTGAAATCGTCGCCTTCGACGAGGACGGTGAAGAAACCGGTAATGGAGCCGCCTTCGAAGTTTCCTGCGCGTTCGAAGATTTTGGGGAGTAGATTGAAGACGGAGGGGGGGTAGCCTTTTTGGCTGGGCGGTTCTCCGGCGGCGAGGCCGATTTCGCGTTGGGCCATCGCGAGACGGGTGACCGAGTCCATGACGAGGAGTACGGCTTTGTTTTGGTCACGGAAATACTCGGAGATGGCGAGGGCGACGAAGGCGGCGCGGAGGCGGAGGGGGGCAGGTTGGTCCGACGTGGCGACGATGACGACCGAACGCGCGAGCCCTTCCTTGCCGAGTTCGTGCTCAATGAAGCCGCGAACTTCCCGATTTCGCTCGCCGATGAGGGCGATGACGCTTATGTCGGCGAAGTTATGTTTCGACATGCACCCGAGAAGGGTGCTTTTGCCGACGCCGCTTCCTCCGAACAGGCCGATGCGTTGGCCTTTGCCGCAGGGGAGCATGCCGTCGATGGCCCGAATTCCGGTGATGAGGGGGTCGTGGATGTGGGGCCGGGAGAGAGGTCCGGGAGGGGAGGTGTAGAGAGGGTAATACGATTCGGCGTCGATGGCGGGTCCGCCGTCCATGGGGCGGCCGAAGCCATCAAGGACGCGTCCGAGGAGGGCGTTACCGACCGGTACCCGCGCGGCCTCGCTGCGAGCGACGATGCAATCGCCCATCTGCAGGCCATCCGTTTCCTCGAGGGGCATCGAGAGCAATTTGCCACTGCGGAAGCCGATTACTTGCGTACGAATGCTTCGCCCATTGGCCGCGCGGATTTCGCAGAAGTCGCCGAGACCGGCGGCGGGGCCGTCGGATTCGACGAGAAGGCCAATCTGTTGGGCCACTTTACCGCTGGCCACGGTGGTGGACATGCGGGCGAGACTACGGAGGTAACGGGTCGAGTCGAGCCGGTCGAGAGTGGGCATAAGATGGGTTCAGTGGGCGTTAGCGAGGTCGGCGAAGCCGCGTTCAATTTCGCCGAGTTGGGTTTGGATCCCGGCGTCGACGAGGCCACGGACGGTCTCGAAAAGAATGGCTCCGCGTTCGAGAGCGGGGTCGGGGCAGATTTCGATGGTTTGGGGCAGGCCCATGGCTTGCAGATGACGTTCGAGGGCGGCGGCGTCGGGGGCGGCGAGGCGGATACGATAGATTTCGCTTGAGTTAAGGCATTCGAGTGCCGCTTTGATGACCCCTTGGAGGGAGGTGGGGTCAACGGTGAGTTCTCGTCGAAGGATCTTGCGGGCGATGGCGGTACTGAGTTTTACGAGTTCCTGTTCACTTTCGCGTCGATAGTCGGCACGAAAACTGGATACTTCGGCTACGGCCCGGGCAAGCTTCTGAATGGTGGCGTCGAGGAGGGTGTGGCCCTTTGCCAAGCCGGCGGTTTCGCCATCCCGATGGCCGACCTGACGGGCCTGTTCCAATCGACCTGGCAGTTCAGCCTCCAAGGTGGCGAGTTGGCGTTCGAGTTGGGAGATACGATGGGATTGCTGTTGGTGCAGCTCTTCATGTCCGCGCTCCTCTCGACCTTGGGCATCACCATGGGTGATATCGCCATGGGCAAAGTCATTCGGGACAACCAACCAGTCTTCCGTGACCGGAAGGTCGGCACCGCGGATGATTTTAGACGACATATTGATCGCCGCCACCGCCGCCCTTCATGCTGATTGTGCCGTCGTTTTCCAACTGGCGGACGACAGCGATTACTTGCTGTTGCGCACTTTCGACGTCCTTGATCTTGATGGGTCCGAGGGAGTCCATGTCTTCGCGCATCATCTCTGATCCGCGTTGGGACATACAACCGAGGAAGTGGTTGCGAAGTTGTTCGCTGGTGCCCTTTAGGGCGACGGTCAGAATCTTCCGGTCGACGCGAGATAGAATTTCCTTGATCGCGCCTTGGTCGATAGCCAGCAAGTCTTCGAATACGAACATCAAGTGGCGAACCGTCTCGACGAGGGCGGGGTCTTCTCCCTCGATTTTTTCGAGAATCTCTTTGCTCGATGCGGTGTCGAGGCGATTAAACATTTCGGCGACAGCGCGGACGCCGCCGTAGGACTCGCGGCTGAGTTCTCCGAGGTTTTTCAATTTTTGCCCGATGATGGTGGCGATGCGCGCGATGATGTCGGGCGAGATCTGGTCGAGATTGGCCATTCGAAGGGCCACATCGGCACGGATTTCCGCTGGGAGCGCGTTTAGGAGCGCCGCGGCTTGGGAGGAGTTGAGGTGAGAAAGGATGAGCGCGATCGTTTGCGGATGTTCGCTGTGAATGAACTTGGCGAGTTGCTGTGGATCAGCTTTCTGAAGCGCGTCGAAGTTCGCGGCGTCGACGCCGATTGTCTTCATTAAGCGGTCGAGCAGAAACTGCGCATGGTCTGGCGAGAAGGCGTTGAGCAGGATCTTTTTGGCGTAGTCGACACCGCCTTTGAGGACGTACTCGTGGGCGACGGTCATTTGGTAATACTCTTCGAGGATAAACTCGGCGGTTTCGGAGTTCATATGTGGGATGCGGGCGATCTCGCGACCGATGAAATGCACCTCTTCTTCGTCGAGGCACTGCATGAGCTTGGCGCTCGTGCCTTCGCCGAGAATGACCATCAGCATGGCGGCTTTGCGCATACCTGGGAGTTTAGGGCGGGTTGGTGCGGGTGCTGCGGAATCGGGAGCTGACATAAGAATTTTCTCGGTCTTCGTTTATTCGGACTCGCGGAGCCAGACGCGGACGATGTGGGCCATGCGCTCGGGTTCTTTTTCGACTTCTTCGGAGAGGAACTTCTGCAGAATGTCTAGTCGGCTGACTTGTACTTCGCCCGGACGGAGGGATTGAATTGCTTCCATGGTTAACCGATCCCGATCGGCGGCTTCTTGGGCGAGTTGGTCGCGGAGACGCTTCATATCGGCCTTGGTATCGCGGGGGTCGAGGGAGCCGTTTTCGAGGCTGACCCGATCCTGGGGCGAATCGAGGGCACCCGCCGTGCCGCTTTCGAGCGCAGCCTTTTCTTTCTCCTTGGCGGCGATCGCTAGCGCCGCTTTGGCTGCCTTCTTTTCGGCGGCTTTCAGCCGGAATGCTTTTGCGGCGTTAATGGTCTTGCGGATGAGCAGCAACGGGACGGCCAGGAAGGCCAGGACGAGCACGATGATCAGGACCGGTAGCCATTGCTGTTCCACCATCCATTGGGCGTGGCCTTCGAGCGGGAGGCGGAGCCATTCCGGGATGACGTTTGGTAGGGTGATGCGTGCTTTGGGGATCGCAACTGGAGGCGGCTCCATAGTGCCGTGGGCGGCATCAAACGGGAGGGCCTCGACGGTAAGCAGGTCACCGCGACTTTCCTGGAAGCCAACAACCGCGGCGACGACTTCACGAATCGCTTTCAGGCGTTCCGGTTTGGGCGCTTCGATAATCTGTTTTTGACCTTCGAATCGGACGGTGTGGTCCAGCAAAACTGACACGGACAGGCGCTTGACTTGACCCTGGGGGAACTGAATGCGGCGAACGACGCGGCTCGTCTGGAACGTTGTGTTCTCCATTTTGCGATAGACTCCGGCGCTGGGGCCGCCGCCGGGCCGGGAAGTAGGCCGGGGGAGATTGGAGGAAGTACCCGGAACGCCATTGGGGGCGGGGAGGCCTGAACCGTCTTCGGAGCGCTGAGCGTTTACCATCACCGAGCGGGTAGGGTCGTAGGACTCTTCGCTTTGATCTCCGCTGGACAGATCGCAATCGAGCGAAACGGCAGCGCGGAAGCGTTCTGGACCGAGCAGCGGCTCTAGAGTGTCTTGAATTTTGCGCAGGAGGTCTTTTTCCAGATTCGTCCGGTAGGCGATGATGGCTTCGGACGGTTCGGTGCCGTTGGGGTCGTCTTTCTTCGGACGGCTCAACAGATTGCCTCGCATATCGAGCACGGAGATCTGGTTGGGAGAAAGTCCTTCGACCGCGCTGGCGGTGAGGTGGGCAATGGCTTGAACGTTTTGAGGCGAGAGCTTTGATCCGGGCCTCAGCTTCACCATGACGCTAGCCTTGGCGGCCTCGCGCCGTTCCAGAAAGATACTGTTTTTAGCGAACGTAATGTGGACCCGAGCCTGTTCCACCTCACTCAGAGACATCACCGACCGTTCGAGTTCGCCTTCAACCGCGCGGTGATAGTTCACCTGTTCGGAGAACTCGCTGGCTCCGAAATTGGCTTTGTCGAACAGTTCGAAGCCGATGCGGCCAGATTTGGGCAATCCGGCGGAGGCCATTTGGATGCGGAGTTCGTCCAGCTTTTCGGCGGGCACTTTGATGGTGGTGCCGTTATCGGCCAGACGAAATTCGATTCCGGTTTCGCGGAGGCGATTGACGACCAGACCGGCATCTTCCCCGCTGACGTTCTGGAAGAGCGGTTTGAAGTTTTGTTCCTTCTGGTGACGCGACGCGAACAGGATGCCAACCAGTAAAAGGACGGCGGTGCAGCCGACGACAATCTGCTGGCGCAGGCTTAGGCGAAGCCAAAGTTGTTTCAACTGCTCGATGTATGCGCTCATTGCAATTTAGGCCGCCGAATCAAAGCTGCATGCGCATGATCTCTTGGTAAGCGGAGACCACCTTATTTCTCACTCCGAGGAACATTTCGAAGGCGACGTCGGCCCGCTGGCCGGCCAGGACGACCTGATGCAGTTCCTCTTCTCCCCCGGAAAGGAAGTTATTCGAGGATTTGTCGGCGTCCAACCGAAACTGTTCGACCCGGGCGATGGCGTCGGTCAAAACGGATTGAAACTCTTCACCGGTGGACTTGTCAGCCCCGCCGATCGGGGACGGTGGGGTAATCGGGGCTACGCCCTTTAAGCCGAGCATGGCGATTTTGTCCATCATAGTGTTTCGCTCCTCGCTTCGTAAAAGTCGGCGGCTTAGCCGCGCATGATGTCAAGGGTTTTTTGAATCATGTCTTTAGCTGCCGCCATGGCGGCGACATTGGTTTGATAGCCGCGGCTCGCGTTCATCAAGTCGACCATCTCTTCGGCGGGATTCAGATGGGGATAGGCGACGTACCCCTGCGGGTCGGCGTCAGGATGGCCGGGTTGGTAGCGTTTGTCGGGTTCTCGCTGATCCTGCAGCACTTCGGCGACTCGAACGCCCTGCATTTGGGCCCCGCCCATTTGCGAACTGCCGGAGAGTTGCATTTGAAAGACATTCGAAAACGGGCCCTCGGCGCTTGCGGTTTCAAATACGACATCCTTTCGCCGATAAGGTCCGCCTTCGGGGGTGCGGGTGGTTTCCGCATTGGCGAGGTTTTCGACGAGGACTTCGGCGCGCTTGCGCTGGGCGGACATGCCCGAGGCACTGACCGATAACAAGTTGAAGAGGCTCATCCGTTTCTTCCATCCTGAATCGCCATCTTTATGTCTTTGAACCGGCCTCGAGCCTGCATCGCGGCAAACTGGAATCGAATCGTGTTTTCGGCGAGGAGGCGAGCCTGCTGGTCGATGTTGACGTTATTGCCGTCATTGTTAACGGTCAGCCCTTCGGGCTCAACTACAGTGGGGTTTGCTCCTTTAGCGAGAGTCAGAAACTCTCGCTGGAAGTCGATGTCCTGGGTCTTGTAACCGGGAGTGTCGACGTTGGCGATATTCGAGGCGACCAGCTTCTGCCGGACGCTCAATAGGTTGAGGTAGTGTTCCTGAGTTGCGGCAATGCGATCAAACATGTCACAGATGCATTAGCACGCGCGTTGCCAATTGGTGGAACCGACCGAAAATTGAGTAAAAGCGCCAAAAGAATGTCAGCAGCGACTATAAGTTGTCGGATAAGCGCGTTCCATTTCGGAAGCAATTTCGGTTGCCGTTCCAATTTGGATCAGATTTCCCTGGCCGATCCCGGGACAACGACGAGCGGTATCGCGCCAAAGGGTCCGGTCAGCGACCAGTTCGGGCCAGAAGGGGAAGAGGCGACATTGAGTCGGTTTGACTGTATGGATGGAACAGCCGTCGGGTTTAAGAAAGCGGCACTGGCTGCCTTTCGGCTTCCTGAGTCGGAGCAAATGCTTGGTGCGATAGACGTAGCGGGCTTCGAACTCGGCGGGGGTCAGTTCGATGAAGGTGGCGGCCCGGACCATGTCATCCTCGGTGAGATAGACGTAGCCCCGCGTGTCGCAACATTTGATGCAACCCCTTTGGCAGCTGAAGCGTAAGCCCTCTTCCTGTTCCATGTTACGTTGAATATAGCAGTTAAGGGCGGCGAATAAAAAACGACCGGAACGAGGATTCGTGTGATACGCAGATGCGCAGACCGCGATTTCGGGCGAACTCGTCGACGGCTGATTTGACCCCGAAGTTGCCTTCCGGGATGATGCCATCGAGGTAATCGTGTCCGGCGAGGATGCCGCCTGAGCGCACTTTGGGCCACCAGGCTTCCAGATCCTGCTTGGCTCCCTCATATTGATGTTGGGCGTCGATAAAAACAAAGTCGAACTGGCCATCGGCGTACTGGTTGGCGGCTTGGGGGGAGGCCTGCCGGAGGATTTTCGAGCGCTGTCCGAACGGGGCAAGGTTTTCGACTGCCTGGCGATAGATGTCTTCAAATGCTTCGTCGGAAAGGTGATTGATGTCGACGTAATCTCCGGCTCCAAAATCTCTCCACGGATCCACCGAGTGGAGGATCTTGCCTTTCCATGTACGCAGTAAATAGGCCGAATATCTGCCCCGGAAGACACCGATTTCGGCACCTTCGCCGGTTAGTCCGGCGGCGTTGAGGATGTAGGGAAACTCCCACCTGGTCCACACGAAACGAAAACCGATGACGCGGTAGAAAAGGCGCGCCACATGGGCACCCCAGCGCGGGTTGAAGTCCATATCGCTATAGAGAAATGGGCTGAAGTGATTCATGTAAGTCACCCGTGATTTTATCGCAGTGGATCGATGAATGCTGTCGCAAAGGCACGACGAGACGGGTTAGAGTGTAAGAACCGTGATCAATACCAGCCGCCGACATTTTCTGGCCGCCGCCCTAGCCGCCAGCCAGGCTCAAGCCGCCTCGCCCCACGAATTCTCGGTTTTTTCGAAGCACTTGCATTTTCTCGGCTGGCCGGAGATGGCCGCCGCCGCCAAGGAGATCGGTTTCGACGGCATCGACCTAACGGTGCGCAAAGCGGGCCATGTGTTGCCGGAGCGGGTGGCTGATGATCTGCCGAAGGCTAAAGAGGCCATCGAGCGGGCCGGTTTGAAGTTGACCATGATCACTTCGGACGTCGTTGATGTGACGAGCCCGTATGCTGTTGCGGTGTTGCGAACGGCGGCTAAGTTGGGCGTGAAACACTATCGATGGGGTGGTTTTCGCTACCAGGAGAACGGTAAACCGCCGGCGGAACAGTTGGCGGAGCTAAAGCCGAAGGTGAAAGAGTTGGCGGCGCTGAATAAGGAACTTGGTTTGTGCGCGATGTACCACACCCATTCGGGTTTGAACCAGATAGGGGCGTCGATGTGGGATCTTTGGCTGCTGTTGAAGGACCATGATCCGGCGCAGGTGAGTTTCAATTACGACATCGGCCACGCGACCGTAGAGGGAGGGCTAGGTGGATGGGTGCATAGCGCACGGCTAGCGGCCCCGTTTACCCGAGGCGTGGCGTTGAAGGATTTTCGGTGGGAGAAGGGGCCCAAAGGGTGGCGGGTGCAGTGGTGTCCGATCGGGGAGGGCATGGTCCAATTCGACAAATACTTCCCTATGATGAAGGCGTCGGGGTTCCGAGGGCCATTGCAGGTCCACTACGAGTACGATCTGGGCGGCGCGGATAAGGGGATGACGAAGATCACGATCGAACCCAAGCAGGTGTTTGCGGCGATGCGGAAGGACCTGGTGGCGTTGAAGAGTCTGTTGGGATGAGGCTCCTGTTATTGATCAGCTTGGCGGCGCGATTGGGGGCTGAGATCGACTTACGGCAGTTGGCCGACAAGGCGCTGCTGGATGGTCCCTGGACGGTGACGGCGGGAAGGCCGACGTTACAGATTCCGGTGAACGATTACTATAGCGAGGCACCGTATTGGTGGCCGGATCGTAAAGACGCGACGGCAGCCGACATTCGGAGAGACGGCCGACGAGACGGCGAAACGAACCCAAATCGGTTTCAGGCCAATCGGCAAGCGTTTGGGAAAATGAGTCAGGGTGTGCTGACGTTGGGGATGGCGGCGGAGCGGTGGCCAAAGGCTGGCTATGCGGAGCGGGGCGGGGAAGTGGTGCGGGTGTGGTTTTTACGACCGGCGACGTGGATGAACCCACACCTGGAGTATGGCCAGGCGGTGCGGGGGCGCAATACAGGCAGGGGGGCGGGCATTATTGACACGCGGGATTTGATCTACGCGGTGCAGGGAATTCGTTTGCTCGAAACGCGCCACGAGTTCACCGCGGCCGAGCGCGAGGGACTGCGGGATTGGTTTCGGCAATATACACGCTGTTTGACCACAAGTAAGATTGGTTTGGCCGAGAAAGACAGCGGCAACAATCATGCCAATTGGTGGTCCGCGCAAGTGGTATCCGATGCTCGCTATGGCGGGGATGAGCCGATGCGGCGAATGGTTTATGCCCTCTTCCGCAGCACCTTGGCGCCGCAGCAGATCCGGGCGGACGGTTCGGCGCCGCGGGAAGAGTCGCGAATTCGTTCTTTGAGTTATTCGGCATTCAGTTTGGATGCCTTGGCCGTCGTCTGTTACTATGCTGCGTTCGATGGCGAGAACTTACTCGAGGCGGGTAATCTGGCGGAGGCGCGACGTTACCTGACGCCCTTCCCGTTAAATCGGTCGAGTTGGAAGAAGCAGCAGGTTATTCCCCTTGCCGCCGCTGATCACTTCTTTCGGTTGTTGGCCGGTGACAAGTCCAGTTACGCTCAACTGCCGCCCGCGTCGGACGTCAGGCACCTCTTCCGGGAAAAAGCGATTAATCATGGCACGACCGAAATCCGTAAACGATAAGCAGCGAGAGTTCCTGGCGGGTGTGTCGCGGGAGGCGTTGGCGGACTGGGTGGCCGCACTCGCCAAGGAGCTTCCCGACGTGCAACGTCGGCTTGACTTGTTTGCCGCCCGGAACAGCGATGCTGAATCAGCCGCGGCAACCTACCGGGCGGCGATTCTGACATTGACGAAGTCTCGCAATCGCAATCCGCAGAAGCGGGCGCGTGAGGCGCGGACCAACTTTGAAAATATGGTGAAGTCGCTGACCGCTGACTTTCAGGCGGGTCGATTGGCGCTGGTTCTCGACGTTGTTCCGGAGGTCCTGCTTGCGCTTGACGTTTTTCTGCGCGACCACGCCGATCCGCAGGCGAAGGTACGGGAGATGCTTCCCAAGCTGACGGAGCTGCATCTGGAAGCGGCTACCGAGTTACGCCCGGGCGGTGAGCGGCTAGCGGAGCAATTGGCGAGGGTGGCGCGAGAAGGCTGGGCCGCTGGACTATTTCGCGAGGCGGCCTACAGCTATCGGGATGTGCTCGGTGACGAGGGACTGGCACGTTACCGGGAGTTGATCGAGCCAGATTGGCGAGCGGCGGTGGGTCCGGCGGGCCGGAGATCGTGGCAGCTTCGGTCCCAAGTGGAGGGACAGATGATGGCGTGGGCGCGGGCGCTGGAGTCTCCGGCCATGCGGGCAGCGGAGACGGCGAAAATTCTTCGCGGGCTGGCCGTATCGGCCGAGGACTTTCTGGAAGCGGCCGAGAGCTTTGCCAGGGCCGGGGACGCCGATGCAGCAAAGGAAGCGCTGGAAGCGGGGTTTTTGTTGGCGACATCGCAACGGGTGGCACCCGGAACCCTCCTGGCGTTGGCGAGTTCGCTGATGGAGAGCGCGGACCCGGCGAAGGCGGAGACTTTGGCTTGGACCACCTATACCATTCAGCCCTCGAGGGATAGTTACTCGATGTTGCAGCAGGCCGGAGCCGGCACGGGGCGAACTGCAGAGCTGAAAGAGCAGGCGATGACCTTAGCTCGGTCGCGGTCGGCTGATTTGGAATTGGATTTGCTTTTGGCTGACGGGCGATTTGAAGATGCGGCGGCAGTGGTGAAAGCCGGCCGATTGTCCGAGAACGGTTGGGTTTTGTGGGCGTCGGAAATGGAAACAATCGCGCCAGCGGAATCGATGAGTGCTTGGTTCCGCGTGGCTGACATCCAAGTAGCGCAACCGGGTGAAACGGGCAGGGAATCGGCGATTCGCAGCGTGCAGCGAGCGAGGCGGCTTGCCGGGGTGGAGCAGTTTACGGCCGAATGGTCGGCATTTTGCGAACGCCACCGGCGGCGAGGAATGATGATGAATCAGATCCGCGCCGCCTTGGAGTAAATCGATTAGTCCTGGCGCAGAGCGAGCAGCGGGTTGACGCGAGCGGCCCGCCTGGCAGGCAGGTAACTGGCGATGACTGCGACGAGCAGCAACACGCCACTGGCTCCGGCCAAGGCCATTCCATCAATTGGATTTACCCCGGGCAAGTGATCCTTCGCGAAGGTCGCCAGTCCGACCGCAACGGCTAATCCCGGAGCCAGTCCGGCAGCGGTAACCCGTACGCCGCCCTTGACCACTTGACTAACCAAGTCGCCGGGTGCCGCTCCCAACGCGAGGCGGATGCCCATCTCGCGGGTCCGTTGGACGACGTCGCTCGAAAGCACTCCGTAGAGGCCGACGGCGGCCAAACCCAAGGCCAGAAAGGCGAACGCGAAAACTATGCCAAGCTGGGTTCTGGCCTCGCCGGTCGCTTCGCGCACGAGGGAGTTGAGGGGCGAGACGTTGCCGACTACGACATTCGGGTCAATTTCGCGGAAGACTTGCCGCAAGGCGCCGGGTTGCGTGTTCCCCCGAACAGCGAAGCGGAGCAACGGCCAGAACTGCGACTCGTAGCTGAGAAACATCTCAGGCATGGGGCGAGTGGGGCTCACCTCCCGGCGTACATCCGGAACGACTCCGACGATCATATAGCCCTTGGTTACCTTGTCGCGCTGCCCGGCGACGATGCGGCCGAGCGAGTCGACTTCGGGGAAAAACGTCCGGACGAAGGTCTCGTTAACGACGGCCTCCCTGGCTGATTCCTGGAACCAGCGGCCCGCGCGCAGAGGCACCCGAAGGGTCGACAGATAGTCTGAACTCACCGAGCGGAAGGCAACGTTGACGCTAGCTTGCTCGGGAGAGAGCGTGCGTCCAGCGATTTCTATTAGATTATCCTGCGAACCGCCTTCCAGGGGCAATCGATCCGTCAGGCCGACGCTTTCCACACCCGGTAAAGTGGCGAGCCGTTCCAGCGCCCGGCGGGAAAAGCTATGGACGGCATCCCCGTCGGAGGTCCAGCTGAAATCGACCTTAGCCGTCCAGACCATCTCCGCGACGAAGCCGAGCGGGCGCTGTTGCGCTGCCATCAACGCTCTCCCGAGCAGGCCAACCGCGACGAGCAGGATGATGGACAAGCCCATCTGGGTTGCCACCAAAAGCCGGCGCGTGGTGAGGGCCGCGGCCGAGGAGGTGGCGCGGGCGCTGGAAACCAGGCTGCGGGCGCGCGCCAGTTGGATGGCAGGAAGAGCGCCGAAAAGTAATCCGCACAGGAGCGTGACCGCCAAGGCAAAGCCGAAGACCCGGCCATCGAGTTGGGCGGCGGCGAGCCGAGGAAGTTCGCTCGGGAGGATCTCTTGCAGAATCGGCAACAGCACCCCGGCAACCAACCATCCGACCACTCCGCCCGCGGCCGCCAGGACGAGGCTTTCGACTAGATACAACTGCAGCAACCGACTCAGGCCGGCACCCAACGAGGCTCGCACGGAGGCTTCATGAAGCCGTTCCCCCGCGCGTGCTAGCAGCAGGTTCGACACGTTTACGCAGGCAATCAAAAGAACAAAGCCAGCCGTGCCGAGCAGCAGGAGCAGTGGGGTGCGGGCGTCGCGGGTGAGCACTTCCTGGACGTTTAACGCTACCGTGCGCATGCCAGTCGCGTCGGAATCGGGGTATTTCGCAGCCAAGGCGGCGTTGACGGTGGCCAGCTCGGCGTTGACGCTCGCGAGCGAGACACCGTCCTTCATGCGAGCGAACCGTTCAAGGTAGCGAGCGCGCCGATTGGCTCGATTTTGGAGATCCGCGTCGGCCGGGGCGAGGACGTCATACTGCTCGGGAAACGTAAGATCTGCAGGCAGAATGCCGATAATCGTGTAGGCAACCGTGCTGAGAAGCAGGGTTTGGCCGATCGCTTGTGGATCGCTATTGAACCGCTTGCGCCACTGTGCGCTTGTCAACATGGCCACTCGTTCGCCGACGCCCCGTTCTTCCTGGGCGGTGAAACCACGCCCCAGCGCCGGGTTGGTCGCCAAGAGTTGGAGAATCGGACCGAAGGAACGGACCATGGAAATTCGCTCCGCTTCGCCACGGCCAGTCAGGGTCGCACTTTCGCCATAGAAGCCGCTGACCGCTTCTACGGTCTGCATTTGCTCTGCAAAGTCGTAGAGCCGCGCGGCATTACCGCCAACGCGACGGTTGTTTTGTGTGTCCTGAAAGTTGATGAGGCGGTCGGCGTGGGGCAGCGGCAGCGGACGAAACAGGGCGGTATCGACGATACTGAAGATCGCCGCGTTGGCACCGAGGCCGAGGCCGATCGACAGCAGCGCCGTCACGACCAGCCCCGGACGGCGGCTCAAGTTGCGGACGGCCAGTCGAGTGTCTCGCCAAAGGTTGTCGACAAACGCCCAGCGATCGGTATCCTGCGTTTCGTCAACCAGTCGCAATCGGTTGCCAAACTCCTTGTTGGCCTGGCGACGCGCTGCCTGCGGCGAGTGTCCGGCTCGCTCCAGATCGCGCACCTTGGCTTCGAGGTGGAATGCCATCTCCTCCTCGATTTCAGTAAGCTGGTGTTGCTGGCCCCAGAGGCTGTTCCGTAGTTTATTCCAGATGGACATCGCTTGATACCTAGACATCTGAGTATACGGACGCAGTGCGCCGATGTCCAATTCATTTTTTATGAACTATTTTTATTGGCTGATCGGCCTCGGTGCATTTTTTACTCTGCTGGAGCGTTGGACGCCGCGGGAGGAGCGGCCGCTTTTGCGGAATGGCATTGGGGTTGACCTGCTCCACGTTTTGATGAATTCGTTCGCCTTTCCTTACCTCCTCAGCCAAGTCTTGCCGCACCAGTTTCCGTCCCTTCACTTGGGTTGGGCCTCCGGCCTTGGTTGGACGACCCAGTTCCTGGTAATGACTCTGTACTGTGATCTTGCCCAATACGGGATCCACAACCTGCTCCACCGCGTGTCTTGGCTCTGGCGCCTTCACAAGATTCACCATCAGGCCCCGGCTCTGGACTGGATGGTGAATTGGCACTTTCATTATGCCGAGGTGTTGGTCTATCGAACTTTGCTCTATGTTCCGGCTGGAATGTTTGGTTTTGCCGGCGATGTGATGTTCTGGCATGGCGTGATGGGAACCGCGATGGGCCACTTCACCCATTCGAATTTGCGGTGGAAGTTTGGTCTGTTCCGATACGTTTTCAACTCTCCCGCGATGCATTTGTGGCATCACGCCAAAAGCCCTATAAACAAGAATTTTGGGATGGTTTTCTCGCTCTGGGACTGGCTTTTTGGCACGGCCTATTTTCCTCCGCGCGATCCGGAGGCGCTGGGAATTGCCGGGGAAGAGACGCCGCCGCGGACATGGTTCCAGCAACTCACATCACCGTTCAAGGCAACCTAGCCAGGGTGGATTGGCAGGTTGCCAATCGCTCGGCATACTCGTCCCGCTGCGGCCAGGCCGCCTGAACCTGAGTGAGGAGTTCGATCGCTCTGGTCAGGCTGCCGCGCGCTTTGGCGGGTTGCCCCAAGGCCAAGTAGGCTGCTCCCAATTCGGCGCGTAGTTCGGCAACCTGCGCCTGTTCGGCCACCACTTGGGGACTCGACTGCAGCAGCGCCTCCCGGATCGCCAACGCCTTTTCGTAGGCAGCGGCGGACTCGGCCTTGGCCCCGGTTTTCCAGAGAATATTCGCGACCCTGGAATAGGCACCCGCCATCGCACTGCGGGCTCGTTCGTTGCGCGGATCGGCCTTGACGACTTCTTCGCGGATCGCGCGCATTTGTTGGGCATAGTCGAGCGCCTTGCCGAACTGATTGCGGCGGAGCCAGATGAGTGCGAGATCGCTCAAGGCGTAGCTCATATCCAACTTGATTTCCGTGTCGGCTGGAGCTTCAGCCAGACGATTCTTGTCGATGGCCAAAGCGGTTTCGTACTCTGGCTGGGCCTCATCGAGCCGGTTGAGGCGAACGAGGATCCCGCCGATGCGTTTGTGGACGATCGAGGTGGCGCGTCGAAACCGGCGCGAATCGGTTGCTGCTGCGCGATCCCATAACGTTTGCGCCCGCTTGAACTCCTGCAGCGCGCCTTCGAAGTTCGCGGCGGAAACCTGGGTCAGGCCCCGTGAAAAGTAGCTTTGGGCGAGATCCGCGGGATATTGATTCACCAGCGCCAAGCGCAATTGAAATGCGGCGTTGAGATGTGGTTGGCCCTCTTTTCCTTTACCCTGCTCTTCGAGCGAGCTACCAACCAGATCGTGGGCGGAGGCCAGATCGCGCTGGGCGCCTACGTCGTCCGGAACCGCCGCGGCAATCGACTTGCGCAACGCCAGCGCCTTTTCGTAGCTGGTTTGCGCTGCCAAGGTCATGCCCAGGTTGGCGGTTCCGGTGGAGCCCTGCACGGTGCCGAGGCGGACGTAGCCTGCTGCGAGCTCCTTTTGCAACGCGATGTCGTTGCCCGGCTCCGCGGCAAGTTTGTCGAGAAAGCGGAGCGCTCGGGAGAGCAACAGCTCCCGGGCCGGCGTCGAACCCGGCAGGTCCTGAATGGCGTCATGGATTTCGAACAACACGGAGTTCGAAAGTTCGCGCACATCGTTGAACCGAGCCTGTGCGCGCTGCGTTTCCCGCAGGGTTGAAAAGATACCCACGGCGATTGAAACCAGGATCAGAGCCACGGCAGCCAGGCCGCCCGGATGCCGGCGGACGAACTTGCCGGTGCGATAGCGCAGAGTGTCGGGCCGGGCTCCGATGGGGCGGCCGTCGAGATAGCGTCGGATATCTTCGGACAGTTCGGCGGCGGAGACAAACCTCCGCTCGGGCTCCTTGGCCAGCGCTTTGAGAATGATATTGTCCAAGTCCCCGGCCAGGGCAGGGTTTAGCGCGCTTGGCTTGGTTGGCATCTCAGTGCAGACAATGCGGGCCACAGCCAACGGATCGCCGGTGGGCAGCTTCAACGGCTTGGACCCGGTTAGGAGTTCGAACAGGACCACCCCGAGCGAATAGATGTCGCTGGCAGTCGAGATGAGTTCGCCGCGGACTTGTTCGGGGCTCGCGTAGGCGGGCGTCATCAGCTGCATTCCGGTAGCCGTTTGCTCTCCGGAAGCGTCGGCGTCCAAGAGTTTTGCGATGCCAAAGTCGAGGAGTTTAGGGACGCCCTCGGAGGTAACCAGGATGTTCGCCGGCTTCAGATCGCGATGCACGACGAGCTTTTGGTGAGCGCTTTGGACGGCGCTACAGATCAGCCGAAACAGTTCTAGCCGGTCCCGGAGGGATGGATTTTTAGCCTCGACATAGGCGCTGAGGGTTTGGCCGTCGATGTACTCGAGGACGAAGTACGGTCGCCCATCGGCGGTCGCGCCTCCATCGAGCAGGCGCGTAATGTTGGGGTGGTCGAGGCTGGCGAGAATCTGCCGTTCCACCCGGAAGCGCTGCAGGGTGGAGCCGTGGTCGAGGTCGCGATGGAGGAGCTTAATCGCGACCGCCTTATGGTAACCTTCATCAGCCCGAGTCGCCCGATACACGGTCCCCATGCCGCCCTGGCCGACTATGCTTACGATTTCATACGGCCCGATGCGGGTCCCTAGAAGAGTATCGAACAGGGGTGGCATCTCGGAGCCGATCTCCGCCAGCGCGAAAAGTTCCGCCGGGCGATCCATGAATTCTCCGGCGTCTTCGCTTGCGGCAAGCAGGCTCTCCACCTCGTCCCGTAACGCCGACTCCCCGTTGCATTCCACATCGAGAAAGGGCGCTCGATCACCCGGCCGCAGATCGAGCGCCTCTACAAAGAGTTCACTGACACGCTGCCGATCTAAATCGCCCATTCTTGGAATTTATTATCCCCCTGCTGCTATCCTAATCGGTTCATGACACGTTACCTAGTTCTCTCGGCGATGCTGGCGAGCGGGGTGTGGGCCCAGCCGGCTGGCACCGCGGTAATTGCGATCCGAGACGTCCGGATTCATTCCGCCAGCGGACCGGTTTTAGCCAAAGGCACGATTCTGGTGCGCAATGGCTTGATCGAGGCCGTTGGCGAGAAGGTGGTGATTCCGCCCGAAGCCTGGGTGCTTGATGGCACCGGGCTGAACGTCTATCCCGGCTTGATCGATCCGTTGAGCACCTGGGGATTGCCCACCGCGGCAGTCGGCGGGCGGCCTGCTCAAGCTCCGGCCCCAGGCCCCACCCCGACTACCCCGGCTCAACTGGAACAGCGCATCCAGACGCTCGATGACGGCGGGCCCGAAGAACGGCCCTCGAATACCAGTTGGGTGCGAGCCGCTGACCTGCTCGACCCAAAATCAGCAGCCTTGGTTTCCGCCCGCAACGCCGGGTATACGACCGCCGTCGGCTTTCCCATGACCAACGTTTTTGCGGGGCAGGGAAGCGCCTATAATCTGGCTGGAGCACGCGCCGGGCAGATGGTTGTGGGCGACCCCGTCGGCCAAATGGTCACTTTGCCGGCTCGCGGATTTGGCGGCGGCTTTCCTGGTTCTCTGATGGGGATTCTCTCTTACGTTCGTCAAATTTACATTGACGCTGACTACTACAAGGCCGCCCAAGCCCAGTACGCTCAGAACCCGGTCGGCCTGCCGCGGCCGGCCTATGACCGGGCGCTCGACGGCGTCATCGCCTCTCCCCGCCTGCTGTTACCGGCCAGTCGTTTGGCTGAAATCGATCGCATGCTTCGCTTCGGAAAAGAAATGAAGCAACCGCTGGTTCTATATGGGGGTACCGAAGCGTTTCGCGGCGCTGCGCTGCTGGCCGCCGCGAAGGTGCCGATGCTCGTCAACCTGCGCTGGCCGGAGCGGGAACGCGATCTGGACCCGTTCATCAAAGAGCCGCTGCGTACCCTCGAGACCCGCGATCTGGCGCCGTCCGGCCCGGCCGAACTCGTCAAAGCGGGCGTAAAGTTCGCCTTTTATTCGGGCGGTGTAGAGCGCCCGGCCGATCTCCGTAAGGCGGTGAAGAAGGCCATCGACGCCGGCCTTTCGAAGGAAGAGGCGTTGAAGGGCCTCACGCTTTATCCCGCCCAAATCTTTGGTCTCGACAATCGTCTCGGATCGATCGAGGTGGGCAAGATTGCCAACCTCACGATTATGGACGGCGACCTGTTCGACGAAAAGTCCAAGTTGAAGTTCACCCTGATTGACGGTTCCAAGTACGAGCCCGCACCCGAAGTCGCACCTGCCACCCCGGAGTCCACCCGATGAATCGTCGTTACTTTTTATCCTCTCTCGCCGCCGCGCCAATGCTCTATAGCGCTGGCGAGCCCATCCTGATCCGCAACGCAAAAATCCTGACCGTCACTAAGGGCCGGGTCGATGGCTCCCTGCTGATTCGCGACGGCAAAATCGCCGAGATCGGTGCGAATGTCCTCGCTCCGGCGGGAGCGATGATTGTCGATGCCGGCGGCGGATTCCTGATGCCCGGCATCGTCGATTGCCACGCGCACATCGGCTCGGATGCGACCAATGAAGGCTCCATTTCAGTTTCGTCGATGGTCAAGATCGAGGATGTGCTCGCGCCCGACGATATTCAGATCTATCGCGGTCTAGCCGCCGGTGTAACCACTTCGAACGTGCTTCACGGATCGGCCAATACGATCGGCGGCCAATGCACCGTTGTGAAGATGCGATGGGGTAAGCCTGCCACGCAGATGATCATGGCGGGTGCCAAACCCGGCATCAAATTTGCGCTGGGCGAAAACGTGAAGCGCGCCGGAGGCGGCACGAACTTCAGCGCGACGGCACGGTATCCGGCGACCCGCATGGGCGTCGAAGACGTCGTCCGCGAGGCTTTCAACGATGCCCGCGCTTACCAGCGCCAGCGCGATGAATACCAGACCCGTTTGGCCAAGGGCGAGCGCGTGCTGCCCCCGCGCCGCGACCTGAAACTGGAGCCGCTTGTCGAAGTGCTCGAAGGCAAACGCCTGGTTCACGCGCACTGCTATCGATCCGACGAGATCCTGATGTTGCTCCGCGCGGCCGAGGAGTACGGGTTCAAAATCCGGACGCTGCAGCACGGCCTGGAAGCTTATAAAGTCGCCAAAGAAATCGCCAAACACGGGGCGGGCGTTTCCACCTTCGCTGACTCGTGGAGTTACAAAATCGAGGCCTACGATGCCATTCCGTATAACGCCGCACTCTGCATGAAAGCCGGCGTATTGACCTCGTTGAATACGGATGCGCCGGTAACCCAGCAACGCCACCTGCTGCAGGATGCCGCCAAAACGCAACGCTACGGGCAGTTGACGGATGACGAGGCGCTGTCCTTGGTTACGATCAACCCCGCGCGCCAGTTGATGATTGAAGATCGGGTCGGCTCGCTCGAAGTGGGCAAGGAAGCCGACATCGTCTTCACGGACAAGCATCCGCTTTCGATGTACGCGAAAGTACAAAAGGTGTTTGTTGATGGCGAAGAGTATTTCGACCGGGAGAAGGACATCCGCGACCGGGCCGAACGCGAGACCCGCCGTAAGGCCTTAGCCGAAAAATTGAAACCACCGCCACCCCCGGCGCAAAAGAAAGGAGCCCGCTAATGCGCAGCCCCAATTTTCTCGTTTTCATGATTCTTGCCGCGTCGCTGCAAGCCGAGAACTTCGCGATTCGCGGCGTGACCATCCATCCCGTCAGCGCCCCTGACGTGCCGAACGCTGTGCTCGTTGTCACCGGCGATCGCATCGCCGACATGGGCCCCAAGGCCGCCATTCCGAAGGGCTACAAAATCATTGAAGGGAAAGGCTTGCACGTCTATCCGGGCATGATCGATTCGGCCAGCATCCTCGGCCTAAGCGAAATCGGCTCCGTTCGCGAGACGCAGGACATCAGCGAACTGGGCGACTTCAACCCGCAACTGCGGACGATCATCGCGATCAACCCCGGCAGCGAACACATTGCGGTCACGCGCGCCAGCGGCATCACGTCGAGTGTGGTTGTGCCTTCGGGTGGGTTCATCGGGGGCCAGGCGTCCATCGTTCACTTGGA
>JBBRIO010000010.1:0-25128 GCA_038220855.1 Bryobacterales bacterium
CCGGGTCATAAAGATTCAATACGGAGGCTTGGGCCCAGACGTTGGCGGCACCATTAGACAGACGGTGATTCTTATTGCCTTCGATTTTGATGGGACGACCGTCGATGGCTTCCACGACAACTGCGTGGGCCTGCCCGCCGATGGACATGACGGTGGCGTAATGTTGCGGCGCGCCGTGTACGAGACCTTCGACGGCCTTCGAAAAGGGCAGGATCTTCTCTACCGGGCGGCGGCAGGCCGTGAGGCCAGCGAGACCCATGGAGGCGGCCATGAGTTGCATAAAGCGACGCCGGGAGCCGGAGTCGAGCAATTCAGTGACCCCTTCGGAAAACTCCTGACCGAGCCACTGCCGGAATTTCGGAGTGGAAGACAGTTCGTTCAGGCTCCGCCAGAACTTCTTACCAGTTTGATTGCCAATTCCTTCGATCTGGATCATCGGTGACACCCTGAACAGTTTACGGGCGGGTTAATGCCCTTCTTCGCAATAATTTCCCGTCCCAGGACCGCCGGGTCCCCGTCTGGCTTCCAATCCAATTTCGTGACGAACTGAACCGGGCGCAGATTCGGGGCGGGATTTCGATGGCACTCGAGACACCAGCTCATCGCCAAAGTCTGGACTTGTTTGACTTCGACCATTTGGTCGATCCGGCCGTGGCAAGTGACGCAGCTGACGCCAACGGTGGTGTGTGAACTGTGGTTGAAGTATACATAGTCCGGGAGGCGGTGGACCTTAATCCACGGCACAGACTCTCCAGAGGCCCAACTGGCCCTAACTGGCTCCAGCACGACGCTCTTTTCCTTCACCTTGGTATGACAGTTCATGCACGTCTGGGTGGGGGGGATGGAAGCGTAAGCGGCCTTCAAGACAGAGGTGTGGCAGTAGGTACAGTCCATGCCCATGTTGCCCGCGTGCAGCTTGTGGCTGTAGGGAACCGGCTGTTTGGGCTGGTAGCCCGGCTCGAGGGTGGTTGGAAGCGTAGCGTAATACAGCGTACTCGCTCCGCCGATCACCGACAAAGCGATGACCAAACCCACTGTTTTTAAAATTCGATCCGATTTCTTGGAAAATTTAAGTTCCATGGTCGTTACAGCAACTCCTGACGGCCAGAATGGTCTTCAAAAAGGGTTAAAAGCAATTTCCTACTCATAAATGGCAGCCAAGGCAGCAGACTCGCTTGAAGACCGTCACTACTCTCACCTTCTAGGTCTACCATAGCAGTACAGATTCTGCAATATCGCCAAAAATTCTAGTTTTACAGGAATTTTTTCATTGGGGGCGGACTTGGCTCGGGTTGGCAGGTCGAGAATGCTTTAAGGTATTAGAAATGAGTTCCGGCCGGACAGTTCGACTACCGGTGGCGCGGCCCCCCGGGTATATCGGCCGCCGCTTCGGCAATTCGCAGCTCCGGGTTAAGCTCATTATCCTCCACAACCTGTTCTTCCTGGTTCTATCGAGTGCTGTATATTTTACTGTCTTTCCGTTACTAGGGCAACGGGTGCAGAACGATCGGGCAAGAGAAGTGGCGTTGGTCATGGCATTGTTTGAGGCGGAGAATCCGTGGGTGGGCACTGCGAAGTCTCCTGTTCTAGCTCGGTATTCCTTTGATGAAGGTGGGGCAGAGGCGCTTGGAATCTCGGCAGATATCAAGAGGTGGTTGGACGAAAATCCAGGAGAGATCTACTCCGATACCGAAACGAAGCCCTCGACTTCCGGCACAGTTTCTTATCGGCGGCTTCCCGAGAAAGGGATATACAGGAAAATCCGGATGCCGGATGCCTACTATGAGCGGTCTCTAGACTTGGTCCGGATTGCTTTGTTTGCGGTTCTGGGGATCATCTACGTTTTGGCGGTAGTCCTGCTGGAGACGTTGATTATGCCTCTATACGTGTATCGTCCGTTGCACGCGATGCTGAATGCGGACTACGCCTCGCAGACGGGGAACCGGGCGCAGGAGATGATTCCGTCGGATGCGATACCGGGCGACGAGATTGGGCAGATTATGCGTTCGCGGAATGCGACGGTCGCCGAGTTACGACGCCAGGAGGAGGAGTTGGAACGCGCTTTGGAACGGTTGGAAGCGGCCAAGCGTAAGATGGCGGATCAGGATCGTCTGGTGAGTCTGGGGATGCTGAGCGCCGGGGTGGCGCACGAATTGAATACGCCGTTGGCGGTGCTCCAGGGTTCGATTGAGAAGCTGCTGGAGACGGTGGATGGGGTGGCGGCGCAGGATCGGCTGCGGAGGATGCAGCGGGTGGCGGCGCGATTGAAGACGATTAGCGAAGGTCTGCTTGATTTTTCGCGGGTGCGTCGGGAGGAGAAGCAAGAGGTTTCGGTGAGGGAACTGGTGGAGGAGGCGTGGCAATTGGTTTCGCTGGATGAAAAGGCGAGTCGTACGGCCTTCCGAGATCGGGTTCCGCCAGAGTGCCGGATTTATGGCAACGCGGACCGACTGACGCAGGTGTTTGTAAACCTGGTGCGCAACGCCTTGCAGGCGGTGCCGGACGGCGCGGGAGAAATCGTGGTTTTGGCGACACTAGAGATGAAGAATGCGGAACGTTGGTGGGTGCTGGCTTTTGAAGACAATGGACCGGGGATTGCGGCGGATGTGCTCCCGGATATTTTTGAAGCGTTTATCTCGACGAAGCTCGATTCGAAAGGCACCGGGTTGGGGTTGACCGTGTCGGAGGGAATTGTGCAGCAGCATGGCGGGACGATTACCGCTTGCAACAAGGCCGGAGGGGGTGCCCGGCTGGAGATTCGATTGCCGGAGGCACCTGTGATTATTCCCGCCAATCCAAGGGAGGAAGGCAACATCTATGCCCGCTGAGGCACCGAATACTGACCTCAAGATTGAGATTGCAATCCTGGACGATGACTTGGATTTCCGGAATTACATGGAGGACTTCCTGACGGATGAGGGGAGTTATCTGGTGCGTTTGTTTGCGCACCCGGACGATCTGTTCGCCTCCAATGAACAGCATTTGCCGGACATCGTGCTTCTCGATATGAAGATGGGCGATTTCAAAGGCGATCGGGTGCTGGAACATCTGCAGAGTCGCTGGCCGGGGCTTTGTGTGATTGTGGTAACGGGCTATCCGTCGCTGGAGGACATGCGATTAACGTTTAAGATGAACGTCTTTGACTATTTGTCGAAGCCGTTCTCGCTCGCCCAATTACGGCAGACGCTGAAGAATGCGATCGACACATTTGGGTTGGGGAAGACGCCGCAGGACCGACTGCGCGAGCGGCTGGGCCATCGGATCAAGATGTTGAGGGTGGAACGGGATTGGTCGTTAAAGGACTTGGCGGCGACGACGAAATTGAGCGTGTCGCAGATCAGTGCGATTGAGCGGGGCACGCATCTGCCAAGTATGGAGAGCTTGCTTTCGATTTCGAAAGCCTTTGATAAGAAGCCGTCCGAAGTTTTGGAAGCGATTGACTTTTGAGCCAAAATCTCTTCATTTTGTTGCTCGCGGCGACCGCGACGATGTGGGCCCAGAAGCCCGACGCCAATGAGGCGCAGAAGCGGGTGGAGTTAAACCTGCTGGGCAAAGAGGACGCGTCCAAAGGCGAGAGCCGACGCAACGAAAACATCCAGTTCAATCTGGTTGACAACAACGCGCTGAAGGAGATGAACGTTCGCCTGGGAGCGACGGCGACGCTGGTGCAGGAGTTTCGAGCGGAGCGGGGTTACTTTGGATCGGAGTTCGGCCTGGGTTCGGCGGGGCCGTTGACGTTGGCCGGGCAGGGGCGGGCGGGATGGCACGGCAATGCTTTTGCCAATCACCAGAACAGCGTCGTTTCGGCGCGGGCGTTTTTTCAAGTCGGCGACGTGAAGCCGGCGCGGGAGAATCGCTACGGATTTCAAACGGGCTGGCGCCCTTGGCGGAACGGCTTCGTTTCGTTGCAGGGGACACAGGAGAAGCTGCGGGGACAAGTGAACGGTAACGTGTTGGTGCCCTATGCTGACGAGCGGACGGCGCTAGTGATTGACCCCGCGCGGCGGTTGTTGGTGCAGCGCTACCTCAACGCCTTTGGGCCGGAGTTGCCGAACCGTAACAACGGGACGCGCCAACTGAATACGAACGCGCCGCAGCGGGTGGATAGCAACGACGGGGGCGTTCGTTTAGAGCAAGATCTGGGGGCGAAGAATCGGATCTTCGCAACGTTTCAGTTCACGGGCCAAACGGTAGACGCGTTTCAACTGATCGCGGGGCAGAATCCGGATACGACCACGCGTTCGCATCGGGCTCGCCTGACGTGGAGCCATGGCGGCAAGATACAACTCTCCACCGGCTTTGACCGGGTAGGCTCGCTGCTGGTGCCGGAGCCCAACGCGGTAGGGGCGATGGTTTCAACGGCGGGACTGGGGACGCTGGGGCCCCTGGCGGCGATCCCGATCGACCGGGCGCAGAACATTTTCCGGCAAGAGGCGCAATATGCGGCGAGCTTTGGCCGGCACACGATCAGCGTTGGAGCGGGGCTGACCCGCCGGCAGTTTAACGGCATTGAAAGTGACGCCCATCGAGGGGTAGTTACGTTTTCGAACGATTTTGGGCGGACGGGGATTGAGAATTTGCGGCTCGGTACTCCCTCGCAGTACTTGGCATCGGTGGGCAATGTCCACCGGGGGTTTCGGCAGACTCTGGGCGTGGTTTACGCGCAGGATTCGTGGAAGGTATCGACCAAGCTGGTGGTTCAGTTGGGCCTTCGGTGGGAGCTCGTGGGTCGACCGAACGAGGTGCATGGCTTGAACGAGATCCCGTATGGCGCTGATCTAAATAACTTCGCGCCGCGGGTGGGATTTGCTTACCAGTTACCCGGGAAGGCAGGCGTTTTGCGGGGGGCGGCGGCGGTGCACTTCGGCGAGATATTGCCGGTATCGTATTCGCAGGTTCGTTTTTCGCCACCCCGCAGCGTGAAGCTGGTGATTCTGGCACCGGACTTGTTGAACCCGCTGGGGAGCGGGATCAATGGGACGCCGAAGGGGAACCTGTATCTGCTTGATCCGGAGTTGGCGACTCCTTACCACTACCAATACAACTTCAGTTGGGAGCGAGCGCTGGGCGCGGGTTGGCGGATGCAGGCCGGCTACGTTGGCAGCAGGTCGCATAAATTGCCGATCATGTGGTACCTCAACCGGGCCCATCCGACGCCGGGGATTCCGCTGACGACGGCCACGATCAATGAGCGCCGGGCAAATGCCGTGCTGGCCGATGTGCGTTGGGTGCTGAACGGATCGCGGGGCTATTTTGACGCGGGCCGGGTGACGCTGGTGGCACCGAAGGTGAAGCGGTTCACCGTGGATACCGCTTACTGGTTCAGCAAGGCGATGGATCTGGGGGCCGACTACACGAACACGGCCTACGACGCCGACTCGCGGCTGTCGCGGAGCCAGAGCGAGTTTGAGACGCACCGCGATCGGAAGTCCCGCAGCCAGTTCGACCAGCCTCATGCGTTCCTGACGCGCGTAAGCTACGACCTGCCGAAGGGCTGGACGATCAGCACGGTGGCACTACTCAAGCAGGGCACGCCGTTCAACCTGACGACGCTTGATGGTCCGGGCTTTGGCAACGTGGACGGCAACGGTGGCGACCGTCCGAATTTGCTTGACCCCTCGATTTTGGGCCGGAGCTACGGCAACCCCGATACCTCGGTGGCTCGACTGCCGCGGTCCGCTTTTACGACGATTGTGCCGGGAGCGGAGGCGGGCAACCTGGGCGCGAACGTTTTCCGCAAAGGGGCGATTCGGAATGTGAACGCGGCGCTGGCGAAGACTTGGAAGCTGCCGCGCGAGTTGCAGCTTCTGTTGCGGGCGGAGTCAATCAACCTTTTGAACACACCGCAGTTTGCCGAGCCCGGGAGCATTCTCGGAACGCCGGAATTTGGATTCATTACGAACACATTGAACGACGGGCGGGCGTTCCGCTTCAATCTATCGTTGCAGTGGTAGCAGGCCGGATTCGCGCAACCAGTTGAAGGCATCGCTCAAAGCGCGATCGACTTCTTGCGGGGTCGCGGTGTAGCCAGGTACAACGAACGCGTGCTGGGAATCGGGATAGAGGGTCAGCTTCGTTTTGGGGTGGGCGGCGCGGAATCGCTCGGCCTCCTGGTAGGATGGCGTTGGCTCGTTCCCGGGTGACCGTGCCGAGGGCGAGGGCCAGGTGGCCACCGGCACTATCGCCGGCGGCGATGATGCGTTGCGGGTCGACGCCAAGTTCTTTGGCATTACGGCGAATCCAGACGAGAGCGGCTTCGACGTCTTCGACGGCGGGCCCGTCGGAGCCGAGGCGATATTGAAGAGTAAAGCCGACGGAGCCTTGGGACGCGGTGTATTCCACCGCCGGGAGGAACATCTCCGGCCAGCCGCCGGTCCATCCGCCGCCATGGATCCAGAGCACCGCGGGACGGGGGACGGCGCTGCGGCCCATCATGGTGAGCCAGAGCCCCGGCTTGTATTCGAACGTCTCGGCGACTTACTTTTCCCAGGGATCGGCGGCGATGCCGTTTTGATCCCAAGCGACTTTTCCAGTGCGGAGGGTGAGTTCGCAAGCTAGTTGCTGGGTGCCGACGATTTCGGAGCCGCCGACGTCGAGGAAGCCAAACTGGCCCTTTTCGAGGCGGAGGACGGCGACGTCGGCCTCGCTGCCAACGGTCAGGTGGCCGAGGGCGGGACGGTGGATGGCTTGGGTGGGGGCCCAGGTAGAGGCGCGGATGACGTCCGCGAGCGGCATGTTGAGGTTCAGGAATTTCGACATCGTACCCAGCATAGTTTTCATGCCGCCGTTGGCGCTGCTGATATGGAGGTCGGTGGAAATTGTGTCTGGAGCAAAGCCCTGGCGCATGGCTGGCACGGCCCATTTGAAGAGTAGAGAACCGGAGCCATGGCCGACGTCGAAGAGAATGCCGCGGTCCCGCGCATTACGGTAGTAGGGGCGCAGCTTTCCATCGGCATCGAGCATGGGGTCGAAGGGGCGGTACATGTGGGTGTAAATATCGCCTGGGCGAAGCTTGGCGAGGAAGAGATCGCGATGGGGGCGCTCGATGTGGATGATGCCGAAATCGACCATCAGGGGGACTTTGGCGAGCTCCGCGGCTTTGACGCCGCAGTCGACGGCGGTCCAATCCGGGGCGGAAAAATCTGGAATAGTAGGGCGAGCGGTTTTGATGCCGACGATGAGATCTCGATTGGCGGCGACCATTTGGGCGGAGGCGACGGGGTCGTAGTCTTGCTCGTTCTATTCGTTGGCCGGGCCCATGCCGCCGCCGGCGATATTCAGGAACGCCAGGATGCGGGTGCCGGCCGAGCGGATGAGGCGATCGCGAAAGTCGGGAAAGTTTTTCCAACCGGAGCTGCCGGCGTCGAGGACGGTGGTGACGCCCGCGCGGAAGCGCACGAGGCCGTTGGAGCCGGTATAGACATGGGTGTGCATGTCAATCAAGCCCGGCACGACGTAGAGGTCGCTGGCGTCAACGACGCGTTTAGCTTTTTCGCGGGGGATGTTCTCGGCAACTGCGGCGATCGTTTTGCCGGTGATGGCGACGTCGCGGATGGCGTTGATCCGGTTTTTGGGATCAATGACGGTTCCGCCTTTGACGAGCAGGTCGAACTCCGGTTCGGTGCCGGTATCGAAGACGGCGAGGACGGGGAGGTGATCGCTGGGATAGCGGCCGGCGCGGTTCTTCGTGAGGGCGTCTACTCGCTTCACTTTCCATTGGGGGGCGCGGAACAGGATCCAGTCGATGCGGGCAGGGCCGACGGTGCCTTTGAAGCCGTGGAAGGTGCCTTCCGGGCCGCTGGTGGCGGCGGCAGCGGACTTTGCGTCGGTGAGGGTAGCGGTGAGAATTCGATAGGCTTCGCTCGTGGGCGGGGCGTTGAAATCGCCGGTGAGGATGAAGGGCGCGGCAAGGCCGATGCGGGCGGCGATGAGCTTGGCGGATTCGATGCGGGCGGGTTCATCCTGCTGGCCGCGGTGGGCGAAGTGGGTGTTGTAGTACGTGAATCGGCGCTGGGTTTGCAGGTCGGCGAAGACGGCCCAGGTGACCATGCGCGGCAGCGACATATTCCAGGAGATGGAACCGGGGACCTGAGGCGTTTCCGAGAGCCAGAAGTTGCCCGAGTCTTCAACGCGGAGACGCGATTTTTTGTAGAAGACGCCCATGTGTTCGTCCTCTTTGTTGCCGCGGCGGCTGAGTCCGAACCAGGCATACTCAGGGAGTTTTTCGGCGATGTACTGGCCCTGCAGGTAGAAGAGCTCCTGGGTGCCCAGGACATCGGGGGCGGATTCGCGGATGGTTTCGACGAGGAGTTCGCGCCGATTGTCCCAGATATCGGGTCCGTCCGAGGGGTTCGGGTAGCGGACGTTGAACGTCATGACGCGTAACTCGGCGGAGAGCAGCGGCAGGGCAGCCAGCAACAACAGGAAGGGCATAGAACACGAGTTTATTCTCTTCCGGGTAGGGGAAGCACGGCCCCAGTGACTTCCGAGCCGGCGTCGCTGACCAGCCAGACGAGGAGGCTGGCGAGGTTGGGAAGTTGGACCCAGCGAGTGAAATCGTATTCAGGGTCGGCGGTGCGGTTGGCGTGGCTGTCGAGGGTGCCGGGGGCGATGATATTGGCGCGGATTTGGCGGTCTCGATTTTCGACTGCGATGGTTTTGACGAGGGAGATGAGGCCGGCCTTAGCGGCGGCGTAGGCCCCGACGTTAGGGGTGGGGTCGAGGGCGGCAGGGCTGCCGATGGCGAGGAAGGCACCTCGCTTGGCGGTCCGCATGACGGGGATGACGGCGCGGGCCAAGTGGATGGCGGGGCGGAGGTTGACGGCGAACATTTTGTCCCAGACGTCGTCGCCGGTATCTTCGAGGCGCAACCCGCCGGCGAAGCCTCCGACCAGATGGACGACCGCGTCGATGCGACCGCGAGTGAGCATGACGTCTTTCACCAACTGATCGACGGCGGCGAAATCTTCGAGCGCCACGGCGACGTGGGTTAGGCCGGGATGGTCCGGGCTTTTCGAGCGAGGGAGCCGGTCGACTCCGACGACGCGGGCACCGGCTTCGAGAAACGCTTTGGTGACCGCCACGCCGAGTGCGCCGCTGGCCCCGGTTACGATGACTACTTTGCCTTCGAGGTTCAGAGAGAGCATTTGGTTAGAACTTCTAGGTTAACTTCTTTATCTCGACGTACTGAACTCCCCGATCCTTCCCGTCGATGCGCAGGACAGGTTCCAGGCGGCCCGGGCCGGGGCGAAGCTTGACGCCAGCCAGCATGGCGCTGGTGGCACCGGCGGGGAAGGAGACCGTTTTTTCGGTGGCGCCGAGCTTGCAGACGGCTTGACCGGCGGCGGTTGTCGCGGCGAATTTCAGCTCAATGTCGTAGGTGCCCGAGCGCCGGACATCGACTTCCCAGTAGCCGATGCCTTCGGCATCCCAACTGGCGCGGGGGCCCCGCCAATCCTGCCGGGTGAGGAGGACGGGGTTTTCTTGCGGGGCACCGATGGCGATGCGAGGCGGGGCATAGCCGCCGCGGGAGGCGGAGACGCTGCGGAACCATTCTTCAGTTTCGCGACGGAGGCCGGCGACGACTTCGGGCTGTTGGGCGGCGACATCGTTGGCTTCGGCGGCGTCGACGTCGAGGTCGAAGAGTTCCTTGCCCTTGACCAATTTCCAGCGTTGGGTGCGGGCGGCGTGGTCACGGAAGAGTTGGGGTTCGTCTCCGCGGTGCCACTGGGTATGCAGTGTCCGGTCGGGCCACGCCGGGGAGGCTCCGCTGAGGAGCGGCAGAAGACTGCGGCCGTCGAGGGCGACCTTGGGAGCTTTGACTCCACACGCGGCGAGGATGGTGGGGAAGAGGTCGATGTGGGCGGCGATGCGGTCGATCATGAGGCCCGGCTTCACTTTTGCGGGCCATTGGACAAAGCAGGGGACGCGGATGCCGCCCTGGTAGACGGTTCCTTTGAGGCCACGCATGCCGGCGTTGTAGCGCTTCTGTTGGGGGCCGTTGTCGGTCAGAAAGATGAAGAGCGTGTTTTCGCGGAGGTTGAGACGGGTGAGCAGGCTTTGGAGCTGGGCGACGTTTTCGTCCAGGTTCTTGACCATGCCGTAGACCTTGGCGGTGGTGTCGTCGAGGCCCTGCGCGCGAAACGACTTCACATAGCTTTCGTCAATTTGGAGTGGGGAGTGGGGCGCGTTGGTGGGGATGTAAAGGAAAAATGGCTTCGTTTGGTTGGCTTCGACGAAGCGAGCGGCCTCGCGAAAGAAGATATCGGTGCAGTAGCCCTTCGTCTTTTCGTACTTCCCGTTGCGACGCAATACGGGGTCGGTGTAGCTATTGCCAGGAGGCGGGTCGCCTGGCTGGGCGAGGCCGCCGCCGTTCGCGACGAGCGAATCATCGAAGCCTTGATCGATGGCGCGCATCGGATAGTTGTCACCGAGATGCCATTTGCCGAAGATACCGGTGCGGTAGCCGGCCCCGCGCAGGACTTCGGCGATCGTGATTTCCTTGGGGTCCATCAGCGAGCGGCCGAGGAAGGTATCGACGACCCCGGTGCGGTAGTTGTAGCGACCGGTGAGGAGGCTGGAGCGGGTGGGCGAACAGACGGGGCAGACCTGAAACTGAGTAAACTGGGCACCAGCCTTGGCGATGGCATCGAGACTGGGCGTGGTTAGGTTCGGATTGCCATGGATCGAGAGGTCTCCGTAGCCTTGATCGTCGCTCATGATGAGGATGACGTTGGGGCGGGAGGCGGTCGCCCCACGGAGGGCGCTGGGCGCGGCCATGGCGGCGGCGAGGAACTGACGGCGATTCAACATGGTTTGGTCAGCATATCAGGGGAGGCGGAAGCGGAACAGACGGCTGGGGTCGTCCTCGGGGAGGAGGTACAAAACACTCTTGTCGACGGCCATGCCCTCGTTCGAGTAGCGAACGTGGCGATCGGTTCTTCCGGTCGAGATGGAGCGCTGGACGACGAACGATTCGGGGTGGAGCCATTCGATGGTGCCGGCGGTCGGGTTCTTCACGCCATTGCCGACCAGCGACCCGTCGTGAAACTTCAAATCCTGAAAGCCGGTTCCAGTAGGATTGGGGCGTTTGTCGATGAGAGTGCCGTCGGCACGCCAGCGATAGAAGTGGCGGGAGTCCCAGTTGCCGCCCCAGATGACGCCGTTTTGGACGGCGACGCAGCCGATGTGGTCGGCCACAGGAAACTGCGCTTCCAGCGCCAGGGTTTGCTTGTTCCGCTTCTGGATCCAGGCGCTGGACTCGCGACGGTATTCGGCGACGGGCAGCCAAACAGATTCCCCGTCGAGTTGGAGGCCGCCGGGATGGTAGCGGTCGCCGTCCTGGACTTCGACCATGGCTAGCCGCTGTCCGGTCTTAGCGTTAAAGCGAGAGAGGAAGCCTTTGTGGGTGGCTTTTTCAACGGCGGAGACCCAGACGATCTCGCCTTCGACGTCGATGCCCTGAACGTGGTGGGTGGGTCCGGCCAAGTCCGTAATCCCTAGAAGTGTCAGCGTCGCCAGTTCAATCAGCATGGGTTATTCAATTCTAATCGGGATGTCGTCGGGGTCCACAGGCATCTGTCCAAGTGATCGGAAGGTGACGTTGATCAGCAGGGGCGCAATGATAGTCGTCATGACGGCCATGATGACGACAACGCTGTAGGTGGTTTGGGAGACGGTGCCGATGCCAGCGCCGATTTGCGCCACGACCATGCCGACCTCGCCTCGCGGGACCATGCCGGCACCGATGCGACGGGCGTCTGGCCAGCCCAGGGAGAGAGCTCCGAGACCGCAGCCGAGGAGTTTCGAAACGACGGCGGCGGCGGTGATGACGGCGGCGAGCAAGAGCGTTTGCGGATGCTGGAGCACGCGGACATCCAGCGCCATCCCGATGCCAGCGAGGAAAAAGGGCACCAGGAGTTCCGTGACTCCCTGGGCGAGATCGTGCACGCGGCGGGAGACGGAATCCGAGAGCGCGACGCCGGCCAGGAAAGCGCCGATGATGGCGGCGACGCCGGCGTAGGTGGCGAATACCGCGAGCGCGAACAGCAGAATCATCGCCAGGGAGAACTGCGATTCGCCGCCGCGGAGCCGCTTTTGAACGCGAGGCAAGAGGCGTTCCATCGTCTTCGTGCCGACGCTGAGGACGAAGATGGTAAAGCCGATGGAGATGCCGGCGGTGGTCGCCAATTGGAGGATGTTGATTTCGCCCTTGGCGAGGCTGGAGACGATGGCTAGGACGATGAGGCCGAGGATGTCGTCGATGACGGCTGCGGCGAGAATGATACGACTGGCGCGGACGTTAAGCAGGCCCTTCGAGGCGAGCACTTGAGCGGTGATGCCAACCGATGTCGCCACCATGGCGGTGCCGACGAAAAGCGCTTCGATCTGGTTGGAGCCGCTATAGATGTAGATGCCGTAGCCCATGGCCAACGGCAGAAGAACGCCCAAAAGTGCGACCAACGAGGCGACGCGGCCGACCTTGACGAGATCGGAGGCTTTGACTTCCAGCCCGACCCGGAACAGGAGAAAGATAACGCCAAGGTCGGCCAGTTCGGCCGTTTGCCGGGGGTCGACCCAGTTCAGAACGCTGGCCCCGAGGACGACTCCGGCGATGATCTCACCGACGATGTTCGGCATGCGGAGCCGTTCGAAGATTTCGCCCATGATCTTGGCGGTGCCGAAGACGAGCAGCATGGCCATCGGCAGTTCAGAACTGCCTTGCGCACTCATATCTGGCGCATCCACTCGACGAACGAGCGGGCATAGCGATCGAGATTTTCTTCGCTGCCGCCACCGGCGAGCGGGGAACACATTTCGTAGGCTACGGTGCCGTTAAAGCCACCGCCGATGGCGGCGGCGAAGAAGGCCCGATAGTCGATAAACCCTTCGCCGAACGGGACCGCCTGGACATACGGGGTGGTGGCGACGTAGTTAACGAGTTGGGGTTCGTAGCGATAGCGCGGCTTGCGGAGGTAATCGGCGACGGTGGTGTGCGCCATAAGTGGGGCCAGGCTGGCCGCCGCGGGGGCGAGGTCGTCCCCGTGCAGGGCCGGGGCCCAGGCGTCAAAGCCGGCGCGGAGATTGGGCTCGTTCACTTCGAGAAGAAGATCGCGGAAGCTTTCAAAGCCGACGGCGACGTCGTGATGATTCTGAAGGACGAGCGTGACGCCGAGGGGGGCGGCTCGACGGGCGCATTCGCGAAGGGCTTCGACAATCAGACGCCACTGGGCGGTGAAGGGCAGGGCGGGGTGTTCGTAGCCGGTAAAGATTCTTACGAGCGGCGCACCGATTTCGGCACCGAGTTGCGCGAGCGATTCGACGTAGTGAATCTGCATTTCGCGCTGGGGGATTTCGGAATGTTCGAGGTCGGCGGTGAAGTTGGTGTAGCCGGCGAGCACGTTGTGTGTAAGGCCAGCGGTGGCGAGTTGCTGACGCAGTTCGCGACGGCGGGCGGCGTCGTAATCGAGCAGGCTGAGGTGGGGCCGTTTAGCCATCAGCATGGTGCCCTGGAAGCCGAGGGAGGCGGCTTTGGCGACGAACTGTTCGGTGGAAAACGCCGCTTGTCCCCAGGAACCGGAGTAGCTGACGGAGTGCAATAGAAGAGGCAGGGTGGACATGAGGCGTAATTAGCTATACTCTATAGCACTTTCCTCATGGCGGCCGCTTATGTTCGAATACACCAAACAATTCTGGAGCAGATTCGCTCCGGCAAGCTCCAACCCGGGGATAAATTAGCGTCCGAGCGCGACTTGGCAACCAAGTTTGAGGTCAGCCTGATGACGGCGCGTCATGCGGTGTCGATGTTGCAGCAGGAGGGCTACGTGATCCGCCGGGTGGGTTCCGGGACGTTCGTCGCGCCGAGCACGAGCGGTGGGCAAAGGCTGCAGGACCCGCATGAGCTATTCAAGGGCAAACTCACGGGGCGGTTGGTGGCGACGCAGATGTTTGCGGCGGGGGCGGTGATTCCGGAGCCGATGGCGGGCCAGACTTGCGGCCTGGTGGCGCGGGTTTGGAGTTCCGGGACGATTCGGGTGATCGAGGAGCAGATTTGGCTTCCCGTGGCGAACGAACGGGAGTTGCGGAAGATCGGATCGACACCGCTGTTGGGATGGTTGGGCGTGGAAGGGTTGTTCGCGAAAGAGACAATCGAGGCGGTGGTCGTGCAGGGGGGCGCCGTACTGCGGATCACGCAGACGTTTTTTGACACGGCCCAGCGACCGGTGGCGCACCGGGTATCGTCATGCCCGGGGGATAAGGTGCGGGTTCAGCGGATCATTCAACCGTAGGTCTCTCGGAGGTTGTCCTTATTCCCTCAAGTATGGCGAAGGCTTGCCGAAGAGAAGGGAAATGGACGAAGAATCGGTCGAAGAACGCCGTCGTCGCTCCCGGCTGCCGGCCCCTGCGAGTATGGAGATTCAGTTATGGCTGGAGCTAACCACTGGCAAGTGGCAGAGGGTTCCGGCGCGGGTGGAGAACTTCTCTCAGAACGGGTTGGGGATTCTGGCGCCAGTAGAGTTACGAGTGGGGCAGACGGTGCTGGTGGAAGGGGCACCAGCGTCTGTGGCGTCCGGACCGGGCCGACCGCAGGGCGTGGTGATGTGGGCAAGTCCAGCGGGGAAGTTTTTCAAGGCCGGTATCTCGTTCCATGCTAGTGCGGGGGCGAATGCGCCGGAGCAGGAGTTAGACCTCTACGAATTCATGCAGATTCATCCGAAGGCGGAGCCGGAGACGGTCCATCGGGTGTATCGGATTCTGGCGGCTCGTTACCACCCGGACAACCAGGAAACCGGCGGTGAGGAGCTTTTTAAGGCGTTGGTTCGGGCGTATCGGGTGCTGGCGGATCCGGTACAACGGGCGGCGTACGATGTGGAGCGGACGCGATTGGAGAAAAAGCAGTGGCGGATTTTCAACTCGCAGACGGCTTCGGGAGGGGTGGGGGCGGAGAAGGAGAAGCGGCAGGGCATCTTATCGATGCTGTACCTGAAGCGAATGCGGGAGGCGGACCAGCCCGGCGTGCCGATTCAGGAGATGGAGGAGATGTTGGGGATCCCGCGCGAGCACCTCGAGTTCACCATTTGGTATCTCAAGGAGCAGGGCTTTATCGTGCGCAATGATAGCGGGCGCTTCACGATCACGGTGAAAGGGGTTGACCGGGCGGAGGAGCTGGGTGCTTCTCCAGCGCCTGCGGCGTCCCTGCTGCAACTGGAACCGGTGGCCCGCTAGCGGGCGCAAAAAGTGACCAGATGTTGGCCGCGGGGGAGTAACATGGCGAAGCGGCCCGGAGCGGCTTCGAGAAGCGCCGGTTTGGCGGGTGCGCCGTCAATTTCGACGCTGACCGGGCGACGATCGAGAATCGCAATGGCCCGGCCGGCGCTCTGATACGCCAAATCGACAGAACCGCCTTGAACGGCCGCGGACTTCAGATCGCCATTGAAATCGAGCACGCGGAGCGGTGGTTCCGTGGACGAGGCTTCGACCGCGACAGGTCCAGGAGGCAGCCACAGAGTAGTCTCATCGGCGATGGGCCAGACGCGGCCGTTCACCATGGCCGGGCCATGCCAGGGGATCCCAACGCCGCGCGGGGTTTCCAGGACGAGGCGATTGGCGACCCGTTCGACGCGCTGCACATCGGCCGAGGAGGAGGCGAGCAGAGGCAGATCCTGCGCGAGAATCGAATTTTCGAAGTAGAGCGCCACCCGGCTGAAGGCTTTCGAGGAGAGGTGAACCAGTTGAAAGAGCTCGGTGCCGGTCTGTTGTTTGGTCGGATAGACGTCCTGGTAACGCTCGACAATGTTGATGTCGATAGCTAGTTTTTCGCGATGGGTGGTAAGCAGGCGATACTTGTCGGCGATCTGAGGGTAGCGCTGGGGTCCGAGATGCCAAATGGTGGCGGGATCCTCAATGAGGAACGTGAAATCGTGTTCTTCGAGGAGGGGCAAGAGGCGACCGGCATCGGCGCCGATGAGTTCGCGCATGCGGGTATCGAACCGGTCATCGACGTGCGTGAGCACGATATCGAGATGAGGCTTTTGCTTGCGTTCGGCTTCGATGCGGCCGAGCCATTCTTCCTGCATCTGTTGGGCGAGATGGGCGCGGTAGTCGAGCCAGGCGCCGCGGAGTTCGTGGTTCTTTTCTTTAACGATGGCCAGCGGGTCGACCCCGTGGCGGATTTTGAAAGCGGCGCGGACGTTGTCGTTGAAGGGTGTGAAGCGGGCGGGGTTGTCGATGCCTTCGAGCGATTCGAAATAGAGTTCAGCGAGATTCACGCCGTCCCAGTCAAAGCGGCGGACGAGGTCCGAAAGACCGCCGGCGATGGCCTTGACGCAATCAGGGTTCTGGAGGTTCATCAGTTTGCGCCAATCCAGTTGGGCATCCTGCAAAAGTGCCGTTTTTTCTCGCCATTCGGGATGCTGGTGCCAGAACTGTTCGCTGACGTGCGGAAGTTCGACCCAGGCGTAGACCAGGATGGCGCGTTTGTGGCAGGCCTCGATGAGTTTGCGGAGGTACTCATCGCGACTCGCGTCGCGGTCGTGATAGTGCCAGGCGGCGACGTGGAGGGCTCCAATGCCAGCGCGACGCCAGCGCTCGGCGAAATAATCGGGGTCGACGCGCAGCCGGTAGGAGGAATCGAAAAACGCCCAGAGCCGGCCGCTGCGATACGGTGGCTGCAGACCTAGGTCGGAGAGGGCTTGCAGGGCGTAGGGGAAGCGTTCATGCCCCTCTTTACCGGGCGTGACGGCGAGCCAGAGCACCGCCCCGGCGCCGCGGCGAACGCCGGCCATGAGGGGAGCCTTTGACCAGCGTTCGCGGGCATAGACCTTGGCTTCGGGCGGCACTTCAAATTGTGGCAGGTCGATTGATTTTTCCCAGACGATGGGCAACGTGGGGTTGACGTGGTCGATGATACTTCGCGTGGGCACGCGTTTGGTTGTTGGCCGGATGCCCAGGGCCTCGGCGAGAGGGCTTTCGCCTTCGATGATGACCAGGGCGCCGGCTTCGATGCGCGGAAGCCAGGAGGCCGGGGCGGCGGCGGTTCCGCCGGGGAGCACGATGAGGCTGGAGGACCCATCGGCCGCCGGAGTCATTCCGATAGAGCCGAGAATGGCGGGCCAGGAGGTGGGTTCGTCCCCGACGACGTGAAAGGCGTATTGAAACGCGGGGCGCCCGGCTTCCAAAGCGAGGCCTGAGAGCAGAAGACTAACGAGTAAGCGCATACCAGAATCCCGCCCGAATATCGAAGTAGTTGGGCCGGCGTGGATTGCCGGTGTTGACGAGATGGGCACCACGCATCGCTTGCACGGTGAAAACCATGGACGGCGGCATCGCGGACCAGCGGAAACGCACGCCGGGGCCGGTCTCGGCGGTATTGGCCCAGTATTGCCTCTTGACGTCGGCGTTCAGATTCATGGCCCAGAACAACTGAGCGCGGAGGGTGTTTTCACCCTCACTTCCGCCGAAGTTGCGCCCGAATTTGTTTTGGGTTTGGAGGATGGTGTTGTGATCAAAGCGGCTCACATAGACGGCGTCGTTGGCCGTCTCGGCGAACCAACCGGGCTTGGTGTTGAGAATGGTGGGGCCATAGAAACGGGTTAGGCTGAGGCCGGCCCGGTAGTCGGACATGGCGCGGGGCACATCGTCCCGGCGGAGGTAGCTGAGCGCGGTGCCTGCTTCGGCCCAGGCAAAGAGGCCTCGGTGGACGGGGGTGGCGACGCCGAGGCCGAGGATGACGGCGCTTTCCGACAGATAGAGCGGGCTCGAAGCCGCCAGTTGGCTCCGGTCCATGGTTCCGCTGCGGGCATCGCCGACGAAGCGGGCCGAGAAATAGGGGCGGAGAGGACCCTTTATTTTGACGACTGTTTTCAGTTGCGCATACGCGAAGACGTCTTGCCAGCGGGAGCTATACATCGGGAACAGCCAGAAGGTGGTCTGCAAACGGGCGGTGGCGGCATGGAGATTTTGATAGGCCTTGTTGGCTTCCTGAGCCACCTTCGGATCGGGGCTGCGACGGGCGAGATCGAACCAGCGGGCGGCGACTGCGTCCTGCTTGCTGATGTTGTGAGCCCAACCGAGTTTCAGCATGACGTCGAAGTCGAGCGGATCCGTTTCGTGGGCGATCGCGAGGTACTTCAAGGCGTCCTTCATGTACCCCTTTTCCAGGGATTTTTCGGCGAGCACCTTGGCTTCGATCCGCCGTTCGGCCTGCGGAGCCTCCGGGCGCTTGCGCAAGGTCCGGGGCAGTTTGAGCGCAAAACGAACCCGGTCAGCCAGCTCGGTGTCGTCGTTTTTCAGCACTTGATCCAGCAACGGCATGGCACCGGCGATGTCGCTGCGATTGAGGCGAAGAAAGCCGAGTTGGGCGACAGAGAGCAGGTCGTCCGGCGCGGCGCTGACGATACGGCGGAACTCGTCTTCGGCCTCGGGCTTGTTGCCCATTTCGAGCAGGAGATAGGCAAGTTCCCTGCGTAATTCGACGTTTGCTTGATCGAGAGAGAGCGCCTTGCGGAACTCGTACACGTAGGGATAGCGCTGGGGCAGCAGTTCGCGGGCGGCTTCCGCCACGCGGGGTTCGGTGCCGCGACTGGCGGCCAAGAGCGCCGAGGTTGCGTCTTCGGTCCGGCCCAGGGCCTTCCAGACGCGACCGAGGTCGAGCAGGAAGATGCGCAGCGTGGGTTTGAGTTGCCACGCTTTTTCGAAGTGTGCGGCGGCGAGCGCGAGTTCGTCGCGCTGTTCGGCGAGCTTGGCGAGTTCTTCGTGCCCGGAGTAGTTTTCGGGCAGGGCGGCAACGGCCTGTTGCCAGCGGGCGATGCCATCGCGGAGCGGTTGGTCGATGTTCTGAAACGCTTGTTCAGCGGTCTGGCGGCTGGCGGGGTCACCGGACTTCCGCACACGGTCAAAGACCCGGCGGGCTTCGATGCCCAGGCGGGTTTCGTGGGCCAGGAACGCGTATTCGAGGGCGACGTGATAGTCGCCCGGGTCGAGTTCCATCGCTTGGCGGAACTCGTCGCGTGCCGCGGCGGTCTCCCCGATTTTGAGCAAGGTGTAAGCGAGATCCTTACGAATGGCGCCTCGTTCTGGAGCGAGCTTGGTGGCCTGGTCGAAGAGGCTGACGGCCTGATCGAACTGGTGGGCGCGGAGAGCGGCGTAAGCCTTTTCCAGGACAGCGTATGCGGGATCAGCGGCACCCGCGCCGGCCACTGCCGCTAGCCACATAGCGATTACTCTTGTTTGCATGGCTTCCCGACGGTAGTGTCGAGAAGCTCGGAATTCTCTCAGGCAATATAGAGAGATGGCCTTCGCTGGTGTGGATTACTTCCTGATTGATTCTTCGTTTTCCGAAGACGAGTTGCTTGTGCGTCGTTCGACGCGGGAGTTCGTCGAAGCGCGGGTCGTTCCGTTGATCAAGGACGCCTATAACAACGCTCAATTTCCGATGGGGTTGATTCCGGAGCTAGGGCGAATGGGTTTCTTCGGAGCCAACTTGCACGGCTATGGCTGCGCCGGAGTCAGCAATGTCGAGTACGGCTTGATGATGCAGGAGTTGGAACGGGCCGATTCGGGGCTCCGGTCTTTCGTCAGCGTACAGGGAGCGCTGGTGATGTACCCGATCCATGCGTTCGGCAGCGAGGAGCAAAAAGATCGTTGGCTGCCGCAGTTGGCAACGGGTCAGGCAATTGGGTGCTTCGGGTTAACGGAGCCCGATTTCGGATCGAACCCGAGCGGGATGAGGACGAAGGCGCGGCGCGACGGAGACGATTGGATTCTTGATGGTGAGAAGACATGGATCACGAACGGTTCGCTGGCAAACATAGCACTCGTGTGGGCGCGGACGGAGGAGGGCATCCGGGGCTTTCTCGTCGAGAAGGGGACGCCCGGGTTCTCCGCTTCCGACTTGCATGGCAAGCTTTCGATGCGGGCTTCGGTGACTTCGTCGCTGTCTATGGCCGACTGTCGGGTTCCGGGGTCAGCGATGTTGCCGGGTGCCAAAGGACTGAAAGGGGCGCTCGCCTGCCTGACCCAAGCTCGCTTCGGCATCGGCTGGGGGGTGTTGGGGGCGGCAATGGAGTGCTACGAGGTGGCGCGTCAGTATGTGATTTTGCGGAAGCAGTTTGACGACCGGCCGCTCGCATCGCATCAACTGGTGCAAGAGAAGCTGGCGAACATGATCAGCGAAATTACGAAGGCTCAGTTGCTCGCACTCCACGCGGGCAGGATAAAGGACCAAGGCAAGCTCGAAGCGGCCCATGTTTCGATGCTGAAGCGGAACAACGTGGCCATTGCGCTCGACTGCGCGCGGAACGCCCGGGACCTGTTGGGTGGGAACGGAATCATGGATGACTACCCGATCATGCGCCACTTGTGTAATCTCGAAACGGTGAAAACCTACGAGGGGACCGACCACATTCACACGCTCGTGATTGGAGAACGTGTGACGGGTGTTGCGGCCTACCGGTAGGTGGCCTATACTGTTGTGAGGTAGTTCGTTCCATGCCGATACTCTTTTACGTCTTGACAGTGATTCACGTCATTGTTTGCTTGTTCCTGATGATCGTGGTTTTGCTGCAGAGCGGCAAGGCGGCCGATCTGGCCGGAGCATTTGGGGGCATGGGCTCTCAGACGGTCTTTGGGCCGCGTGGCGCAGCTACTGTGTTGAGCAAGGCGACCACGATCGCCGCGGGTTGCTTCCTGGTGACCTCGCTCTCTCTCTCGATTATTTCGACGAGAAAGGGCAGCGGTGGCGGTTCGAAATCGGTACTGGAAACGACGAAGGATCCGGCTGCGGCACAAACGAAGCCCGGCACTACGACGTCGGTAACTGTTCCGGGAGCCGAGCCGAAAGTGGAACTCTTTAATGAGAAGGGCGAGAAGGTTGGCGAGCAGAAGCTCGACCTCACTAACCCGAACGCGCCGACCACGCCGCAACAGCAAAAGAAGTAAATCGTGTTTCCCCACTGCGGAGGTGGCGGAATTGGCAGACGCACTAGCTTGAGGTGCTAGCGGGAGCAATCTCGTAGGGGTTCAAGTCCCCTCCTCCGCACCATTTCTGAAAGGCCATCCGTCGGGGTGGTCTTTTCTATTTGTGCCTCGCAACTTCGAAAGAGGGAGGACTCGGCGAGCTACCCAGAGGTACACTGGAGGGGTATTATGCTCTTCCGACTCTCGGCTGCACTCATGCTGACGCTTCTGCCCCTGCTGGCGGCGGGCGAACTTTCCGGGCGGCGCGCCCCTGGGTTTGCGCTTCCTGACTTGAACTTGAACTATCACGACATCGCCGACTTGCGGGGTCAGGTGGTCTTGATCGAGATTATGCAGACCACTTGTCCGCACTGCAAGACCCTGACGGCGACCCTGGAAAAGGCGAAGCAAAAGTACGGCAACAAGATCGCCGTTTTGCACATTGTGAATCCCCCGGATAACCAGGGAACGGTGAAAAAGTACATGGCGGAAAACGGCGTGACCTCGCCCATGCTGTTCGATTGCGGGCAGGTAGCCGCTTCGTACATGATGATCACGCCCCAACGGCCTTCGCTGAGCGTCCCTCATCTTTTTGTGATCGATCAGAACGGATTTATTCGAAATGATTTTGGCCACTCGGAAGCGACGCGCGGCATCTTTGAAGGTTCGGGGCTTGATGCCGAGATCGACAAAGCCCTTGCGCCGAAGCCCGCACCGAAAAAGAAGTAATTCGTCCCTAAAAATTCGATAAGCTGTCAGAGACTCTTACCGGCATGCCTGCAGACACACTTACCCTGATCGACAACCGAACCGCGAAGACATACGAGCTTCCTATTAAAGACGGCACCATTAAGGCCACCGATTTGCGGCAAGTCAAAGTCGACGCCGACGATTTCGGGATGATGACGTACGATCCCGCCTACATGAACACGGCAGCTTGCAAAAGCCGGATCACTTTTATTGATGGCGACAAAGGAATCCTGAACTATCGGGGCTACCCGATTGAGCAACTGGACGAAGGCTCCTACATCGAAAGCGCCTACCTCCTGCTGCACGGCGAACTCCCCAATGCCGCCCAACTGGCTGAGTTCAACACCGATCTGCTCTCACGAGTGGAATTGCCAGCTTTTTTTGATCGCTTCTTTGATGGATTTGAGCCGCACGCCCACACGATGTCGATGTGGATGGCCGGCCTCGCCGCGCTCTCGGCGGCTTATCCGGAATCGCGCAAGGTGTTGGACGCGTCAGTCCGGAAAGAATATATTCTGCGGGCGATTGCTCAGGTGCTGACTTTGGCGGCCTACGCTTATCGTCGCGGCCAGGGCCTGCCGCTGATTCGACCCAAGGCCGGGCTGGGTCTCGTCGATAATTTTGTGCACATGCTTTTTGAAAAAGAGCCGCACCCGGTACTCGTGCGCGCGCTCGATGTTTTGTTCATCCTGCACGCCGATCACGAGCAAAACTGTTCGACGTCCACGATGCGTTTAGTGGGAAGCTCCCAGGCCGATCCGTTCACTTCTCTTTCCGCCGCCGCCGGCGCTCTTTTTGGCCCGCTCCATGGCGGGGCAAACGAGGCCGTGCTGAAGATGCTCCGGCAGATCGGCAGCGTGGAACATATTCCCGAGTTCATCGCCCGCGTCAAAGCGGGCGAAGGCCGTTTGATGGGCTTCGGGCATAGGGTGTACAAGAACTACGACCCGCGCGCCAGAATCGTGAAGCAGACAGCGGAATCGGTATTCGAAGTCACGGGCAAGAATCCATTGCTCGATGTGGCCGTCGAGCTCGAGCGGATCGCTTTGAGCGACGAATACTTCATCAAGCGCAAACTTTACCCCAACGTCGATTTCTACTCCGGCTTGATTTACGAAGCGATGGGCTTCCCGGCAGACATGTTCACCGTGTTGTTCGGTGTCGCTCGAACGTCTGGATGGCTGGCCCAGTGGGAAGAGTTGCTTTGCGATGACGATCAGAAGATTGGCCGCCCGCGACAGATTTTCCTGGGCGAAGGGAAGCGCGACTACGTCACTTTGGAGAATCGTAAGTAGCGGATTGCTGGCGCTGGTGCCGGCTCTGGCGAGTGAACTGCACACCGCGGCTCGCGCGGGGGACGTGCATCGCGTGCTGGAATTGTTGCGCTCCGGGGTGCCGGTTTCGGCACCGGACACTCTCGGTGGCACCGCGCTCCACGATGCGGCCTGGAGCGGGCATAAGGACGTGATCGAAGCCCTGCTGGCGGCCGGAGCCGACGTCAACGCTAGTCACACCGAGGGTGGTTCGACGCCGCTCCATTACGCCATCATCACGAATCGAGGGCCGATCGTAAAGCTGCTGCTCGAACGCGGCGCGGATTTAGCGGCGCGCGACCGCGCCGGGTCGACCGTACTCCACTTGGCGGCTAATCGCGGTTACGAAGAGTTGGTGGAGTTTCTGATCGCTAAGGGTGCCAAGGTCGACGAGCAAGACGAGAGCGGTGTGACGCCGCTCGAAGAAGCGGCTTGGAAGGGCCAGGCGACCATCGTTGCCATTTTACTGGAGCACGGTGCTAACGCCAATCACGCGAACTCGCGGACGAAGGCGACTCCGCTGCATGCGGCTGCGCAAAAGGGCCACCCCGAGGCGGCCAAACTCCTGTTGGCCGCCGGCGCATCGGCGACCGCGCGGGATGGGGAAGGGGTGCTGCCGCTCGACCTCGCTTTGAGGTTTAGGCAGGTTGCGGTGGCCGATGTTCTTCTCGCCAGCGGTACCAAGCTGGACAAAGTGCAGAGTCGTCTCGAAGCGGCGGTGGTGGCCGGGCAGATTGAGCTGGTGCACTGGTACCTCCGCCATGGGGGCCGCGGCGACGCCCTGACCGCACTCGGCTCCACTTTACTCCACGACGCGGCGCTGAAAGGCCACTTAGAGGTTCTGCAAGTACTCCTCGAGGCCGGTAGCAAGGTGACCACGCTGAACTCGAGCGGGGCTAGCGCGCTGCATGATGCGGCTTTGGCCGGCCAAAGGTCGGCGGCGGCGCTCCTCCTCGATCGGGGAGCGGCAATCGACCTGAAAGAGCGCGAGACCGGTGCCACCCCGCTCTTCCTTGCTGCCTCTTGGGGCAGGCTGCCGGTGGTCGAGCTTTTGCTCGAGCGCGGGGCCAACCGGCTCCTCCGCAACAAAGCCGGCAAAACACCGCGCGAGATTGCGAAGGAAAATGGGTATACGGAATTGGCCGAAATCCTTTAAAGGAAGCAAACCTGACCATGTTGCCAAATGATTCTGAATTGATGCCGATGCTGCGCCAACGTGTGTTCAGCGCCCTCTTGGGCGATGTTCTCGACAAGATGGGCTTCTTGCACCAGTTCCTTCCCCCGGAAGTCCGGCCGCTGCGGGACGATATGATTGTCGTCGGCCGCGCCATGCCGGTGCTCGAAGTCAGTCTTCCCGGAGACGACACCGACCCCCTTCGCAAGCCCTTCGGCTTGATGCTCGAAGCACTCGACGACCTCAAGCCGCTCGAAGTCTATGTGGCCGCGGCGGGAATGCCGCCCTACGCGCTTTGGGGCGAACTCATGTCCACCCGGGCCGATCGCCTCGGGGCTGCCGGAGCTGTGATGGACGGTTACTCCCGCGACACGGCTGGCATCCTCGCCGTCGGAATGCCCGTCTTCTCCACCGGCTGCTACGCCCAGGATCAAGGCCCCCGCGGTGAGGTCGCCGACTTCCGGGTCCCTGTACAATTCGGTCGCGTCCGCGTTTCTCCCGGGGACCTGATTTTCGGCGACCGCGATGGCGTGCTGGTCGTTCCCCAAGCCGCCGAGGAAGAGTGCATCCGCCTGGCGCTCGAAAAGTTGGAAGGCGAAAACCTGGTTCGTGTTGCCATCCAAAACGGGATGAGCACCGTCGAAGCGTTCGCCAAGTACGGGGTGATGTAGGTTTGCGCGCACTCATTCTAGGAGCTGGATTTACAGGTGCCCGCGTGGCCCGCCGCCTGGCAGCCGCCGGTCATGAAGTGATCTGCACGAATTCGCAGAATCTGCCGCTTCCCGACGTTTCCTTCCTCAACGCCCTCCCCGGCGACGACTGGGTGGTCCTGCACTCGATCCCCGTCATTCGGCGACCCGAAGGCCCCTGGGAGCCCACCCCGCTCCTCGTGCAAGCCTTGCGCGGGAAGGCCAAGCGGATCGTCTACATCTCCAC
>JBBRIO010000011.1:0-24895 GCA_038220855.1 Bryobacterales bacterium
AACCGGCGGTTTTCGAAGGGCCTGCTCATGACGGTGGCCTACACATGGTCGAAGAATCTGGACAACGGCAGTGAACTCTTCACGTTCAACTCGAACCCAGCGCCGAGCATGATTCCGACCATCTTCGGCGGTGAGCGGCTCGACCGGGCATTTTCGTTGTTCGACCGGACTCACCGGCTTACCTTCAGCTACTTCTACGAACTGCCGTGGAGGAAGCAGAATCGGGTGCTCGGCGGATGGGGCCTGTCAGGGGTAACGTCGTTTGAAACCGGCGTGCCGCTGACGGTGCTGAACGGCATCGATGCCGATGGCTACGAAGGTTCGACGGGCGATCGACCAGACTACAATCCGAACGGCCAGCGCGGCGTGCGCGCGGTGATCGATCGCACCAGCCCGACCGGCTATCGAAACCCCGACGCGGTGGGTGGCTCCGCCCCGATCGACCCGGCTCAAGCCCAGTTCATTCAACGCCCGGCGTTTGCTGGGACCGTGCCGCTCCGCCCGAGCACGCTGGGCCGGAACACCCAACGGACCCCCGGCCAGAAGAATTGGAACCTCAACGTTTTGAAGACCGTGAAGGTAACTGAACAACTGCGCATGGAGTTCCGCACCGAGTTCTACAACCTGTTCAATACCCCACAATACGGCACTCCGGGCGTAAGCCCTTTTGCACCCCAAACGCAAGGACTGATTGGGAACAATGTCGGCACCACCCCGGCCGGACAATTCCTGGCCCCCCAGTTCGTTGACGGCGGCGGCAGGATGATCCGGTACCAGTTGAAGATTATTTTCTAGGACGGCGGCCGCGCAGGCCGAGGGCGATCAGAGCGGCACCCACCAGCGCGAAGCTCGCTGGTTCGGGGATGGTGAGCGAGGTCGGCTCAAAGGCTCCGATCAGCGTCTGCGCCTGGGTGTTACCCAGGTAGTTGATGAAGATGGAACTGTTCGGGTTCGATTGGCCGTTACTCACCGCGAGATAGTTATTCCAAGCAGCGACGACACCGGCCGGGGTACCCGCCTCGCTTTGAACCCGACCGGCATTAGGCCCATCGGCGTTGTCGTGGAGGATGTCCCAGATGGCGAGTTGCATCGCTTGGCCGAGGTCGGACGTGGTGACGCCGGCCAGGTAGTTGATAAACAGGTATCCGACTCGATCTTCGCGCCTCTCCGGTCGAACGTAATAGGCCGTCGAGGTGTAGGTATCGATGTCGATCGGGGTGAAAAGGTCCGCGCAGAAAAAGGGTTGAATGGCTTGGCCGTCGTATCTGCCCAGCAGGATTCCAGCGAAACCGGTGACACTGTTGCCATCTTCGAGGAACGTCACCATGCCTCCTCTCGTGAAGTCGGGCCCGGTTACGGTCATGGTGGCGGCATGCAGTCCGAGGGAGGCGAGCAGAAAGAGCAAGGCGGTCTTCATGAATCCATGTTGCGGCTAGCCGCAACAAAAACCCATTAGAGATATACACCGAACGGAGTAGGTAGAGTACTTAGCCCAAATCGCTAAATCCCTTAGAGCCTCGTGCCGATGATGGCGTAGTCGAGCCCGCCGAAGAAGGCAGCCCGGAAATCGGGGGGGAGGGAGGCGAGCGACGGCATGGACTCGATCGCCGGGGCGAGGGACTTGATTTCGAGGTGTCCGTACCCGGCTTCCTGAAGGTAAAACGCCGCCAGCGCAGAGGGTACGGGGCGCTGGTGCGTGGGGTCCAGATAGAAGTGCGACGCGAAGATGGCGAGGCATTCCGGGTTGGGTGTTTCGAATACGGCGATAGCCCCGGGGCGAGACTTCGCGGCGCAGAGGTTGAACAGACGGGGAACGAGCGGCGGAGGAAGATGTTCGATGACCTGGCCGCAAAACACGCCGTCGAGGGAGTGATCCGGTTGGGCTTCGAGCCAGGCGAACAGGTCGGCTTCCACCGCGTTCAGGCTCTTGGCTAGGCACATCCCGACGGACTCCGGGTCGCCGTCGACGCCAGTTGCGGTCATGCCGTTTTCGGCCAGGAGTTCCAGGAATTCCCCCCGGCCGCAGCCGAGATCGACGATGTTCTGCCGGCCGGCGAACAGCGGCAGATACGCGGCAAAGTTCGACCGGACATACTCCTGGGGGCCGCGGAAACGATCGGCAAAATGGACGAAGTCGTAGGCCGGCTCTGGCACCGGGCCGGGCAAGGCGGCAGCGGCGAACGTCTTCTGGCGGATCGTGCGAAGTTCGGCGTGGATCATGCGCTCATACTCTTCGCGGAGCTTGGCCACGTCGGCCCAGAAGCGGGCTTGCACCTCGTCGTTGGACCGGGCGACGAGCCCTTCGAAGTCGCGATGTTGGCGGTCGGTGATGCTGCGGAAATTGGCTTCCAATTGCGAGGTTCGATGTTGATACGCGCCGTTTAAATCGGCAACGCTCCGGAGGAACTGCACCTCGTTGATGCTGAGTTTGCGTTCCCACTCCAGGCGCCATTCGTGCCAGTGGACGCGGACGTCGGCGAGTTCGCGGGCCTGCTCGCGTAAATTGGCCGCTTCGCGTTCTGCGACGATGGCGCGGCCTTCGGTCGCATCCAGGCGGACGGCGTAAGACTGCACCCGGCTTTCGAGTTCGTCGTTCCGCCGGGCGTTTTCTTCGAGCGCCCCAGCGATCTGTTCGAGCGATCGGTTGTGCTCTTTCAGCGCCTCAAGAGTGGCCTGAATGGCGTTCACCGAGCCGCGGTTGAACTCGACCTGCTCGCGGACGTGCCAGTCCAGAATGCGAGCCAGAAAGCGTTTCCAACTCTGCACCAGGTTGTTCTTCAGGCCGGGCGGACGCGGGTTCACCGTACCGATGGCGGCTACCTTGGCTTCGGCGGCGTCGCGGGAATGAAGCAGGGGCAGCAGGTCGGCCAGAGTGACCCCAAAGCGGCTGCGCTCGCCCTGCGGATGGCGGGCGGCCACCCGTTCGCGAATTTCGCGCACCGCTTGTTCGAGGGAGTTCTCAGCGTCCACGCTTGGTCTTCCTTACGTATCGGGCGGTGATTTTTGAGGGGATGCCGCCGCGGGGCATGAAATCGCCAATCACGGTGGCTTCGATCGGTTGGGCCGCGCGGACCAGATCGGCCAGAAAACGGTTCACCACGTTCTCCTGAAAGATACCGAGGTTACGGTAGGCGAGCCAGTACATCTTGAGCGATTTCAGTTCCAGACAATGCTCGTCGGGGACGTAGCGCAGGGTCAAGGTGCCGTGGTCGGGCAGCCCTGTCTTCGGGCAAACGCTCGTGAACTCGGGGTTGACGATTTCAATCTCGTACCCGGTGCGGAACTGGTTGGGCCAAGTCTCGATGTCGGGCAGGGGGGCGTTCACGCCGGCTTCGGCGTGTTCGTCGGTGTAGATTTTTTTCTTACTCATGGGGGACCAGGGCTTTGGCGAGATGGTCGAGGAACAAACCGACGTCGGTGACGACGCCGACGGCTTGACCGGTGCCGCGGTCGCTAAGCTTGGTGGCGACGGCGGGATTGATGTCGACGCAGACGGTCTTCACCCAGCCGGGGAGCATGTTGCCCGTGGCGATCGAATGGAGCATCGAACTGAGGCACAGCACGAGGCCGGCCGAGTGGGCGTGTTCGTTGTAGGCGTCCTGCGCCTGATTCATGTCGGTGATCGTATCCGGCAGCGGGCCGTCGTCGCGCAGACTTCCGGCGAGCACGAAGGGCACGTTAGCCTTGACGCATTCGTACATAATCCCGCTCGTCAGCCGCCCGCTTTCGACCGCGCCGCGGATGCCGCCGGCGTGATAGATCGCATTGATGGCGCGCATGTGGTTCCGATGGCCATGCTCTTCCAGGCGCCCATCGTTCATGCGGACGCCCAGCGAAGTGCCGAGCAGAGCCGCTTCAATATCGTGGACCGCGAGAGCATTGCCGCTGAGCAGCGCGTCGACGAAGCCGGCGCGGATCAGCGCGCTGAGAGGCTTCACGCCGCCGGTGTGAACAACCACCGGGCCAGCGACGACGACCACCTTCTTGCCTTCGGCGTGCATCTGCTGGATCAGCGCGGCGGTCCGCCGGACGGCGGTTTCCACTTGGCGTTCCGAGCTGATTTCATTGCTCATGAAGGCAAAGCCTTGGCGATCGCGTTCCTTCGATTCCGGGATGACGCGGATGCCGCGCATGCCGTACACGACGGCGTCGCCGGCTTTAACGTCGCGGAGTTTGCGACACCACGCCGCCCCGTTTTCGATCACGATGCAGGCGTCCATCCGCTGCTTGCCAACGGTGATCCACGTCCCGCCGAGGCGAACCTCGGTGCGTTGGTTGGTCGTCGAATAAAAATCTTCCGGGGCGCAGCAGTCGCGCTCCACGACGCGAACTTCGGCGTCGCGCGAATCGACGGGGGTGCAGCCAAGGCCGAGTAACTGGCCGAGCACCTTCTCCATCAACTCGCCCGACGGCGTCTCGATGCGGAGGCGGAGATGCGACGGTTCGCTATTGGTCCGTCCGATTTGGAAGACTTCCACTTCGAAGCGGCCTTGGCATTCGACGACGGTGTCGAAAATCCGCTCCATGATGTGGCTGTCGATCAGGTGTCCCTGGGCTTCGACGGTTTCTTGAAACATGCGTACTTACAGGATAATGGATTCATGCCCGAAGCTATAGTCTGGAGACCAGACGCCGAGACGATTGCCCGGGCGGAATTGACGAAATTTCTTCGTCGAGTGGGTTTGGAGAACTTTGCCGAACTGCAAGCGCGGGCCGCTGTGGACCCGGCCTGGTTCACCGAACACCTGCTGCGCTTTCTCGATTTGCCCTGGGATCGCCCGTATTCGCAGGTGATGGATACCTCGCAGGGGATCGAGTGGACCCGCTGGTGCGTCGATGGCGAACTGAATATTGGGACCGCTTGTTTAGCGAAAGGATTGGATCGCCAGCCGGCCGTCGCGTGGGAGGGCGAGGAAGGGGCACATCGATCGTGGAGCTATAAAGCGCTCGGCGTCGCGGTGAAGCGGTGCGCGAGCGGGTTACGGGCCTTGGGCATCGGCAAGGGCGACGCGGTGGGGGTTCACCTGCCGATGATGCCCGAGACCGTGGCCGTCATGGTGGCGCTGGCCCGGATTGGAGCGGTGGCGGTGCCGCTGTTCACCGGGTTTGGGCCGTCGGCGATTGCCGCTCGGCTGGCGGACGTGGAGGCGAAGGCGGTGTTCACCTGCAACGCCTATCCGCGGCGGGGCGTGCCGGTTCCGGCCAAGGCAACCATCGACGCGGCGGGGGGCGATTGGAAGGTCATCGTCGTCGAACGGCTGGAAGGCTACGCGGTGCCGATGACCGCCGGCCGGGATATCTCGTGGAACGCTCTGTGTCAAATGGAGGGTTCGCACGAGCCCGAGCGGACCAGCGCCGAGGACCCGCTGCTGTTGATTTATACCTCGGGGACCTCCGGCGCGCCGAAAGGAATTCTGCATACGCACTGCGGATTTCCCGTGAAGTCGGCCCAGGATATGGCGTTTAATATGAACGTCGGCTTGGCGACGCGGATCTGCTGGGTGACCGATATCGGCTGGATGATGGGTCCGTGGTTGATCTACGGCACGCTGCTGTTGGGCGGCACGATGACGTTGTTCGACGGGGCGCCGGACCATTTATGGGCCTTCGCGTCGCGCCAAGGGGTGGAGGTGTTGGGCGTATCGCCAACGCTCGTGCGGATGCTATCCGCCGGGCCAATCCTCTACGACCTGAGCCGGATTCGGCTGCTGGGTTCAACCGGCGAACCGTGGACGCGAGATGCCTGGATGTGGCTCTTCGAAAAGGTGGGCGGGAGCCGTTTGCCGATCATCAACTATTCGGGCGGGACGGAGATTTCGGGCGGCATTCTCTGTTCCAATCCGCTATTGCCGATTAAGCCCTGCGCCTTTTCGGCGCCGTGTCCGGGCATGGCGGTCGACGTTGTGGACGAGTGGGGACACAGCCTTAGCCAAGGCGTGGGGGAACTGGTGATTCGGCAGCCCTGGATCGGCATGGCGAGAGGATTTTACAAGCATCCGGAGCGTTACCTGGAAACCTACTGGTCGACGTTTCCGGGGATGTGGCGGCACGGAGATTTTGCCGAAAAGGACGCCGACGGTTTTTGGTTCATCCACGGGCGAAGCGACGACACGATCAAGATCGCGGGCAAGCGGGTGGGCCCGGCCGAGGTGGAGACGATCGTGACGAGTCACGCGGCGGTGAGCGAAGCGGCGGCCATCGGGGTGCCGGACGAACGCAAAGGCAGCGATTTGGTCGTGTACTGCGTGCGCCGCGGCGAAGTGACCGCGGCCGAAGTGCAGGATCTCGTGGCGCGGGAATTGGGCAAGCCCCTGCGGCCGCGCGAGGTTCATTTCGTGTCAGCATTGCCCAAGACGCGGAACGGGAAAGTGATGCGTCGCCTCGTGCGGGCCGCGCGGCTGGGCGAACCGTTGGGCGACGTTAGTAACCTGGAAAATCCGCAGGTGCTCAAGGAGTTTTATCAATAGATGCCGATTTATCATCAACTTGGGCAGGTGCCCCGGAACCGGCATTCGCCCTTTCCCAAGGCTGACGGGGGAATGTACTCGGAGGAACTCGTCGGCAGTGTCGACGCTTGCTCCCTGCTCTATCACGCGCATGAGCCAACGCGGGTGCGATCGACGCGCCAGGCGGTGGAGTTGCGCTGGAAAAAGCAGGACCCGCGACCCCTGCAACACCGGCATTTTCGGACGCATCGGTTGGCCGCGGCGGACCGCGTGCCGCTGCTGTTTAACGCCGATGTGGCCGTGCTGACCTGGACGCCGCACAAGAGCGGTTTCTATCGGAACGCGCAGGCCGACGAGGTGTTGTACGTGGCCGAAGGGGCGGGGACGCTCGAGTCCCAGATGGGCGAACTGGCTTACAAGGCCGGAGACTACGTCGTGATTCCTCGCGGAATCATCCATCGGTTACGAATGGACCCGATGCGGCATCGCTTCCTCATTTTTGAAAGCCGGGGCGAAGTGCGGATCCCGCCGCGGTATCGGGGCGAAAACGGCCAATTGAACGAAGACTCGCCGTTTACGGAACGGAACATTCGACGACCGCGGGCGTTGCCAGTCCACGACGAGGCCGGCGAGTTTTCGGTGGTCGTGAAAAAAGACAACTGGCTCCACGAAGTAGTGCTCGACCATCACCCGTTCGACGTCGTCGGTTGGGACGGCTACTACTATCCCTGGGCGGTGGGCGTGCAGGATGGCGCGCGGTTTGAAGCCGACGGGTTTTCAATCCGTTCGTTAGGCACGCGGCCGGAGCAAACCCACTTTCGGGCGCGCGTTCGGTCCGAAGCGGCGATTTACCATTTGGCGGGCGGGACGGCGGTCGAGATTGGGTCGCTGACCTTGCATCCAGAGGGTTTAGCGCACGCGGCCGTGAAAACCGAGTGGGCCATTCAACTGGAAACGGCGCTACCGCTCGAGATCGGAGAATCCTCGTTAGGGGTCGAAGACCGGGGGGAGTAGAATGAGGTATGCTACGATCCCAGAGCTTAGGGTAACGAGTCGAAACATGGATACTACACGAGTTCTTGTCGTAGAGGACGAGAAACGCATCGCGGATTTCATTGGGCGCGGGCTGGAAAGCGCCGGTTATGCGGTCACCTTGACCCATGACGGCACTGCCGCCCTCGAAGCCATTCACGGTTTGGAGCACGATCTGATCGTGCTGGACTTGAACCTGCCCGATATGGATGGGCTGAAGGTTTTGGAGAAAATCCGGAACCGTAAGGTCAGCCCGGCCGTGCTCATTCTGAGCGCGCGGAGCAACGTCGATGACCGGGTGAAGGGCCTGGAACTAGGGGCTGATGACTACATCAGCAAGCCGTTTGCGTTCGTCGAATTTTTGGCGCGCGTCCGGGCGTTATTGCGCCGCGGGACGCCTCTCCAAGACCGGCTGCAAGTGGGTGACCTCACGCTCGACTGCATTCGCCGGAAGGTGACCCGGGCGGGCGAAAATATCGATTTGGCCCCCAAAGAGTTCAGTATTCTTGAATATCTGATGCGGAACCGGGGACGCCCGCTGAGCCGGACAATGATCGTTGAGCATGTCTGGGACATGGACTACGATGGCCTGACCAACATTGTCGACGTCTATATCCGGCACCTTCGGAGCAAGATCGACGACCGGTTTCCGGTGCGCTTGATCCATACCGTCCGCGGCATTGGCTACGTGATCGAAGTGCCGGGGAAGGGTAGCGAACAGGAATAGCGTGCTGCGGACGCTGCTGCTGAGTATCGGCAAAACCACTCGGGGGCTCCGGTTCCGGCTGACCTTGAGTTACGTCGGCATTTTCGCTCTGTTGCTCGTGGGCATCGGATTGTATTTCCGCGTGAGCCTTGAGAATCTGATCGAGGCTCGGACGCGCGAGTTAATTGAGGAAGAGTGGCGGGCGGTACGCGGCTTTCTACGGATTGAGCGGGGTCAGGCGAATTGGACCTTTGACCCGCGGGAGTTTGACGATGCCTCCCACGTCGAGCGACTCCGCAAGTTGATTCTCATCTCCGACCGCGAAGGCGCCGTGCTTGAAGTATCGAATGGATACCGGGCGTTTGGCGTCGAGACTCCCGCCGAAATTCAGCAGATTCTGGCCCAGCCGATGCCGCAGTGGAGGCTGAAAAAGGAAGGCAAGGGCGAAGCGGTCTTGCTGCGCTACGGGATCATCCGCTCGGCCAATCAGCCTTACCTGTTGGTCGTGGGAAGGACGCTAGCCGACAACCAGACTCTGCCCGCCTTGTTTATCAGTAATTATTTCGGAGTCCTGCCGTTGCTGATCGGGCTGATGGTGTTCGTCGGATGGTTCATGGCCGGCCGAGGACTCGAACCGGTGAACCAGGTAGCCGCGACCGCGGAGGCGGTGAGCGGATCCACCATGCACGTCCGCATCCCGGGGCGGAATACCGATGACGAACTCGATCGGCTGATCGATGCGTTCAACAAAATGATGGATCGATTATCGGAGAGTTTCGAGCAGGTCAGGCGGTTCAGCACCGATGTGTCCCACGAGTTGCGGACGCCGCTGACTTCCATTCGGGGGCAGTTGGAGGTCGCGCTTTTTACGGCCAAGACCGCCGATCAGTATCGCGACGCGATCGTAAATGCCTTGCAGGACGTCGACCGGCTATCCAGCATCACGCGGGCGCTGTTGCTGCTCTCGCAGTCGGAGGCGGGCCAATTGACGCTGCGATTTCTCCGGTTGAATTTGACCGGCACGGTACTTGATATCGTCGACCAGTTTCAGATTCCGGCCGAGGACGCCCAATTAACCTTGGACGCCGATTTGCCCGACGAAATTTGGATGGACGCTGACCGGGTGCAGGTGGAGCGCTTGATTTCGAACCTGCTTTCGAACGCCGTCAAGTACACGCCTCCGCGCGGGCGGATCCACCTGACGCTGCGCACGCTGGTGACTGAGTATGGCGACCAAGTGGAACTTTGCGTGGCGGACACCGGGCAAGGCATTCCGGCCGCAAGTTTGCCGCATATTTTTGAACGGCTTTATAAAGTGCCCGGTGGCGACCCCGATAAGGGGCTCGGGCTGGGCCTAAGCTTTGTATCCTGGATTGTACGGGCCCATCACGGCAAGATTGAAGTCGAAAGTGAACTCGGCAAGGGTACGACGTTTCGCGTTTTGCTGCCGACGAGTCCAAGCCCCGTGGCGGAGTCGTCGGCGTTGGTCGGTATCGGTAGCGAAGATAGGCGAGGATAATGCAGATTGTAGAAAGAGAGCGCGAAGGGATCGTGATCGTCGATTGTGTCGGCCAGTTGGTGGCTGGCGAGTCGACCGGGGCGGTCCGCGAACGATTGAGCCAATTGGTGGGAAGCGGGTCGATTCAGTTGATCCTCAACCTCGAAGGGGTGAACTATATCGACTCCTCCGGCCTGGGTGCGCTCGTTATGTGTTTTTCGACGGCGCGACGGGCTGGGGGCACCATGAAGTTGCTGAACCTGTCGCGGCGAAGCATTGAATTGATCGTGTTAACCCGGCTGGAAATGGTCTTCGAGGTGTTCAATGAAGAGCAGTCGGCGGTGAATAGTTTCTTCCCGGATCGGGAGATCAAGAAGTTCGATATTCTTGCGTTCTTGCAGCAGCGCAAGAGCGAGGGGTAACCTGGAAGGAGATGGCAACGACGATCTCCGAGATTTTGGGTTCCGCGGCGGCAATCGCCAAGGGCATGACGGTGACCTTGAAGGAGATGATGTCTCCGACGGTGACCGAGGACTATCCGGACGCTCCCGCGAAATTCCAGGAACGGTACCGGGGCGTTCACGTGTTGCAGCGTGACGAAGCGGGCCTCGAGAAGTGCGTGGCGTGTTTCCTCTGCGCCGCGGCTTGCCCGGCCAACTGCATTTATATTGAGGCGGCCGAGAACACCGAGCAGACGCGGATGAGCGGTGGCGAGCGGTATGCGAGTGTTTACAACATCGACTACAGCCGGTGCATCTTTTGCGGGTTTTGCGTCGAAGCTTGCCCGACTGATGCGATTACCCACGGCCACGATTTCGAAATCGCCAGCTACAACACCTCGACCCTGATTTACCGGAAAGAGCAAATGCTCGTCAACATCAGCCCGACCGCCAAGGCCCCGGCGATTCCGGTGGAAGCGGCGGGCGGGCACTAAGGCGGTGGTTCCGATCGTCCTCGTTCGTGGATTGATCGGAACTATGCGGGAGACTCGGCTGGCCGGATCGATGGCGATCGACCTGCGTGGCTACGGGCAGTACGCCGATGACCGGGCTGAAAACGTGAACCTGCCCGCGCAGGCCAAACACGTGATTCGCCACCTCGAGGCGTTGGGCGTCGATCGGTATCACCTCGTAGGTCATTCGGTCGGCGGAGCGATTTCGGCGTTGGTGGCTGTTACCCATCCAGAACGGGTAGTTTCCCTCGTCTCCATCGAAGGCAACTTTACGCTCGACGACGCCTTCATGGCGAGTCGAATCGCCGCCATGCGGTTGTTTGAAGTTGAGGCGTTGCTCGCTGGCTTCGAGTCCGATCTCGCGGGCTGGTTAGCGGCCAAAGGGATCGCGACCGGAGCGGCCGAAATATCGCTCGCGCGGCTGTGGCTCGCAAACCAACCCGCCCGCACCTTGTTGGCGCAGGCTCGGAGCGTGATGGCGACGACGACGGGGCCCGCGTGGGAGGCCCTCTTGAGTCGTGTCTTCTCCGCCGGAAGGCGCTTCCACCTCATAGCCGGGGAGCGCTCGCGCTGCGGTTGGCATGTGCCCGGCTGGGTCGCGGCGAATGCCCAAAGCTTCACCATCATCGACGGAGCGGGCCATTTCCCCATGATCGAGGACCCGCCCGCCTTTGAACGTCTGCTACTTCAGGTGGTACTGGCTGCGGATTCCCGCGGCGCTGCTCGCGGCTAAGTTCTGAAACGGCCCGTTGACCGAAGCGCTTTGCGCGTGGAACTTGTACGCCGCCTGGATCCGATTCATATCCTGCTGCGGGTCGCCGATCTGATAGTTGACGAGACCGAGGTGATACAGAGCCTCACCCTTCAAAGCCGGATGCTGTTCCATCAGCGGAAGAGCCGCGCGGAGATGGGAATCAGCGTCCGGATACCGCCCTTCCTGCGAAGCGATGATGCCGAGAATCACATGACCCAAAGCCGCCTTCCCTGGATCGGCTTTGGTCTGCGGATCGACGAGACGCTTCGAATAGAGCATTGCCTTGCTTTTGTCCTTCATGCCGTCGTAGTAGTGCGAGGCCAAAAACAGGAGCATCTCCTGTTGATCGGGATTGGCGCGCAGCACCCCTTCGGCATACGCCAGCGTTTTGGCGAAGTTGCCGGTTTGGCGATAAACCTGAAACAGCCGGGCTCTGATTTGGGTTAGGTAGGGGGAGGTCGCGTTCTCTTTCTCGATCTGGTCGACGATGGCGCTAAGCAGCTTGGGGTCGGCCGACTGGAGCGCCGGAGCGTATAGGATGTACTCGGCGTATACCTCGCATTGGCGGGCATAGTCGATAGCCTCCGAGGGCGGGGCGAGGCGGACGAGCCGGGCCGAGCGCGCGGCCCGTTCCGCCCACGTGTGGATCAGGGCCCGGTCACCTTTTGTCTCCGCCGCCTTGAGGGCGTTTTGCGCAGCGTAGATGTCCGCCGGATCGGCCTGCAGCAAGACGTCGGCGGCCCGGATGACCTTCTCGAAATCCTTCGCGGCTAAGTAAATTGGCTGCGCTTCACCGAGCGCCCACGTGAACGATTCGTGTTTCGGGAACCGTTCGAGAAACATTTCCAGATACCACAGACGGCGGGGCCCGTCGGTCTCTTGCGAGATCTGTTGCAGGATTAACCCCGACGCCCCTTCGGCGCTGGTGGAGAAGTGGCGCTTGGCCGCGGACGCGGCAACGACACAAACGAGGAAGGCAAAGATAGTCTTTCGCACTGGGACCTCCATTACTACTTGGCCCGAGTGTACAGGACGATAGTTTTCGTTGAAATCAGGAAAATAGGAAGAAACGACTAAGGTATTTTTCGAGCGGAGAGGCGGATGGTCTGGTTGGTGGCCTCGTTCCACAGCACCAATTGGCCCGCCTCGTGGCGGACATCGTCGACCTTATCGAAGCCCGGCGGGACGGCGGCGTAGAACATCGCAAACTTCGCCGAGATCTTCGCTTTCGCCGGAAGCCAGCGATAGGTGGGCGTGTCGAAAAGCTTGTTCAGGGTGATGGCCTCGCGGCGGGAAACGTCGAAGGGCTGGGTGCCGAATTCGAGGCCGCGCGAAAGCTGGCCGGAGGCCGGAAAGTTGAGCCACTCCTGGAGCCACGGGTAGTCGGCCCGCGGGAAGTAGTAGCCGAACACCAGCCGCTTTTCCAGATGAATCGCGGTGACGAAGCCGTGCGTCCGCCGCGGATCGATCGTACAGCCGATGTGGTCGAGCGAGTCGGCGCCCGTGGGTACGGCGCGGAGGCTGCGGGTGCCGCCCTTGAGTAGGGGCACGTTCGGGTAGGTGAACTCCTGCCCCACCGTGATCGTCGCCTTGGGGCCATCTTTGGCGTCGGGACGGGTCATGCACCGGCCGACCGAGGCGTCGACCACCGTCTTGCCGGGCGTCAGAAACGGAGCGCCAATGGTGGCATGCTCGGCCCAGTTGATCGGCCGGTCGAAGGCGAGTTCGTTCTCGACGGTAGTCTCGACGGTGATCACCTGTTCCCCCGGCAGCAGCTCAATGCGGCGGGTAACCTTCTCATGCAGCAGCGGCAGGCGGGTTTCGAAGGTGCCTGGCGAAGTCTGCGTCCACGATTGGCGCACCGCCTCGCCGTGGCCCGGCAGTCCCGCTGCCTGCTCCTCAGCCGAGGTGGGGCCGAAGCCATCGACGCACAGGAAGTGGCCGGCGTAGTTGCCGCTGCCCTTCCACATCGGGTTCGTCTCGTCTCGATCGGCCAGCAGCCGGAGCTTGGTGAAGGCACCGCCCGGGTTTTGGACCGTCAGTTCGACCTTATCGTTCTTGAGCAGCGTGAGGTCAGCGAACAGCAGGAGCAGAGCAAGCATGACGGATTGTACGTCAGAATAGAGTCATGTGGGGAATGCTCCTTTTCGCGGTGATGACGCTGGCCGAAGTCGACCGGTTGCTCGAACAAGGGCGGAACCTTTCGGCCAACCCGCTCCAGCGTTTGGAGCAGCGGCTGAAGACGAACCCCGACGATGCGCCCGTGCGGATTCAACTCCTGGCCTGGTACACCGAAAACGGCTCGACGGCGGGCGAGGCCACGGCGCTGGCGGCGCGCGTCGAACACATCCTTTGGTTTTTGCAAAACGATGCGGGTAACCCGGTGTTGCCGCACAAGAGCGGCGTCGGCCGGCTCGACTGCGAAGGCAAGCTCTCGTCGACCGACCACGAAAAGGCGTGCGCGCTTCAGGCCCGCCAGCGGAAGTAAACCAGCGTGATCGCGCCGGCGATTACGGCGACCACGAAGATTGCGTTCACCACCCAGATCAGCCAGTAGAAGACGCGCCAGCGACGGAATAGCCGATCGGCGGGGATGAGGCGTCGGCAACAATCGTACAGAGCGCGGTCGGGCAAAAACGGGCTGCCCTCTTCGGAGTCGCGAAAGCGGAGCCGAAGCCGAAAGCGCAGCAGGCTGTAAGGCACGCTAATGCCAATCGCGGCGGCGATCAAAGCGATAATGAGCGCCGCCGGCATAGGCAGGTTAGACGGAGAAGCTACGGCCCTTATTCTGACCGATCAGGATTTGGAAGAGTCGATGGCCGATCAGTTCGTGCAGGCTCCAGAGCTCCCGGTTGCTAGCGAACATGCCCGCCGCGTCGAGCGGGTCGGCCACGCGCGGTCCGGCCGTCTTCAACGCCTCGGTGGCTTCTTTGATGATCGGATCGGTCAGAACCTCCCCGGCCATCTCCCACAGGGCGATGAAGCGGTCGACGGCAGTCGGGAAACTGACGGCGAAGACGCCGTGCTGGCTCGTCGACCGGGGCGGCTTGTAGTCTAAATTGAACGGGCCGTTGAAGCCGTGGCTCCGCAGCAGCACTAGCACGCTAAGCCAGTCGAAGGGGTTGATCAGGCCGACGGCGATGTCCACGTCGTGCTTGAGCGAGTAGCCGTCGTTGATGTCAAAATGCCAGAGTTTATTGGCAAACAGCATCCGGGCCAGGGCGGCGCGGACGGCGGTGCCCCACATGCGCTCGTGCAGATACTCGGGGTTCAGCCCGACCATGGCTGGGTACTTCAGCTTGCCGGAGAAGATGAACGCCATCATCGCGTCGCTCGTCGGGAGCAGGATCTCGGCGACGGGCTCAAACGGTTTGGCCTCCATGCAGTGCTTCAACGTGGCCCGGCCGAATTTTTTAGCCAGGTCGATATCGGCTTCGCAGGCCGCGTTCAGCGTGTCGGCGTACCATTGCAAAGTCTGGGTTTCATCGATAGCGCCCTGGATCCAATAGCCCAGCGAGCCGGGCCAGTAGACGGCGAACTGCGCGCCGAGTTCGTGGCCGATTTTAACCGTATTCGAAACGCGCCAAGCCGCGTAGTCGCGAATCTGCGACGCTTCCGGGGCGGAGCTGGCGGCCCACACCGGATTGTGGAACGTCTCGGTCGTGACCATCGAACACTTCACGTCGTTGCGCTTCAACGCCTCGCCAATCCGGCCGACGATCTCATCCTGCTGCCCGTGGCCCAGGCCGGTCGTCGGGATGACGTCGGTGTCGTGCGTGCACCAGTAGCCAATCCCGATTTTCGAATATTCTTCGATGACGCGTTCAAAGCCGATCGTGGGGCGGGTCTTGTCTTGAAATAGCGAATTTCCTTCGTAGGCGGCCGCCCATTGGGGGCCCGTGATGAAGAATTTGCGACGGACCTCGGGAGAATAATTGCCGCCACAGGCGGCCATCAAGCGGTCAACGAGGGCTTGTTGTTGGGTGGGTTCGAGAGCTGACATAAGAGTGGAACGAGACACCATGATATCGCGGTTGATAGAATCGCCTGAATGACGCAAGACGCTAAACATGTATCGCTGCCCACGCTGGTGCCGCCGTCCGACGAGTTTGTCCGGCAGGCGAATGTGAGTGGCATGGACGCTTATCGCGCGATGTACGCGCGGTCGGTGGACAACCCTGAAGAGTTCTGGGGCCAGTTGGCCGAGCAGGAGCTGCATTGGTTCCAACGCTTCGAAAAGCCGCTCGACTGGAATTCGCCGTTCGCCAAATGGTTCGTCGGCGGCAAGCTGAACGTTTGCTACAACTGCGTCGACCGGCATGCGATGGGCGGCCGCGGGAACAAAGCGGCGATTATTTTCGAAGGCGAGCCGGGCGACCAGCGGACCATCACCTATCACGAGTTGCAGCGCTTGGTGACGCGCTTTTCGAGCTCGCTCCTCGAACTCGGAATGAAGACCGGCGACCGGGCCGTGATCTACATGCCCATGATTCCCGAAGCCGCCATCGCGATGCTGGGCTGCGCGCGGCTGGGCATTCCACATTCAGTGGTTTTCGGCGGCTTTTCGGCCGAAGCGCTGAAGGCGCGCATTCAGGATCTGGAAGCCAGCGTCGTGATCACGACCGACGGCGGTTGGCGCCGCGGGAAGGAGATCCGACTGAAGGACGCCGTCGATGAAGCGCTCCGCGAGTGCCCCACGGTTCGCCACACGGTGGTCTATCAGCGGACCGGTTCGGAAGTGAAAATGGAAAAGGGACGTGACCACTGGTGGCACGTGCTCGATGAATCCGCCAACGAGAACGTGGCCGCTGTCGAACTCGATAGCGAGCATCCCCTGTTCGTGCTCTATACCTCCGGCACCACCGGCAAACCGAAGGGCATTCTCCATACCTCGGCCGGCTACCTCCTGCAGTCCGCGATGACGACCAAGTGGGTGCTCGATTTGAAGGAGCACGACACGTATTGGTGCACCGCCGACGTCGGTTGGGTGACCGGGCACAGCTATGTCGTCTATGGCCCGCTCGCGGTGGGCGCAACGATCTTCATGTACGAAGGCGCGCCCGACACCCCGGCCTTTGACCGTTGGTGGCGTCTGATCGACAAGTATAAAATTTCCGTTCTGTACACTTCCCCGACGGCGATTCGCGCGTTGATTCGCCAAGGTGATCATTGGCCCGAGCGCCACAATCTGACGTCTCTGCGGTTGCTCGGCTCCGTAGGCGAGCCCATTAATCCCGCCGCCTGGGACTGGTACTATCGCGTCATCGGCGGCAGCCGCTGCCCCATTGTCGATACCTGGTGGCAGACTGAAACCGGTGCCATGCTGATCTCGCCAATGCCCGGCGCGACGCCGTTGAAGCCTGGATCGGGCACCCTGCCGATGCCGGGAATCATCCCGGAGATCGTCGACAACCACGGGCATCCGGTCGAAGACGGCCGCGAAGGATTCCTGATTCTCCGCCAGCCGTGGCCCAGCATGTTGCGTACGATCTGGGGCGATCCGGAGCGGTATCAGGATCAGTACTGGTCGCGCTTCCCCGGTTACTATTTCACCGGCGACGCGGCCCGCAGAGACAAAGATGGATACTTCTGGATTCTTGGCCGGGTCGACGACGTGATGAACGTCAGCGGCCACCGGTTGAGCACGATGGAGATCGAGTCGGCGCTCGTCAAGCATCCGGCCGTGGCCGAAGCGGCCGTCGTCGGGAAACCGCACGAAATTACGGGGCAGGCGGTTTGCTGCTTCGTCACGTTGAAGAAAAGTGCAACCGACGTCGACAAGCTGGGCTTGGAGCTTCGCCAATGGGTGGCGCACGAGATCGGCGCGTTCGCGCGCCCCGAAGAGATTCGGTTCACCGACTCGCTGCCGAAGACGCGAAGTGGCAAAATCATGCGGCGTCTGCTGCGCGAAATTGTTACTTCGAATACGGTGGCTGGTGACGTGACGACGCTCGAAGACATGAACGTGCTCACTTCGCTGGCGTCGCAGCACGACGAGGATTAGTTTTTTGAATCGAGCCGAGAAGTAATTTTATTGGCGGCTCCGCGGGATGCATGACATGCTAAGCTCATGCATCTCGCTACCGCCAACCAAACCCGAGGAGAAGTTTCTCTCGCGGTGATGTTGCGCATGACGCGGATGGATGTTTGCTGCGGTCCCCCTTCTTTTCTGCCCTAGCGGTTCCTTCCTTCCCTCTTCAATTTCAATTCATCTTAGGAGTATCTGCCCATGCCAACGGATCCGTCCGTTCTTTGGGAAGAGCCCGTTCCTGGCTGTAGCATTTGGTCCCACGTCTTCAAGCGCGGCACGGCTGTGCGTTTGACCGATACGTTGGGCGGCGCTAACGTCTCGGTGCTCTTCTACAACGCTGACAATTTCGTCGAGCGTTACAACATGCCGGACACGTTGAAGTGTCAGCACACGGCGCATTTGACGACCGGCCATTGCTTGTACTCCGACATGGGTCGGGTCCTCGCTTCGATCACGCACGACAGCGTCGGCTGGCACGATCCGTTGGTGGGCTTTTCGAACCGGGCCAGCGTCTTCTCCCAGTTTGGCGAAGGAACGTATCAAGCGCTGCGCAACGGGTGGCATACGAACGCGCATGACCTGCTTGCCATCGAATTGGCCAAATACGGCATGAACGAACGCGACTTCACCGCCAGCGTCAACCTGTTCAGCAAGGTGGTGGTGGAAGAGGGCGGCGGGTTCCGCTACGTGCCCGATCACTCGGCGCCGGGTTCGACGGTCGAACTGCGCAGCGACATGAACACGTTGATGATTTTCTGCACCTGCCCGCATCCGATGGCCCCCGGTGGCGAATGGGCTCCGAAGCCGGTGAACCTCGAAATCAAGAGCGTTCCGCTGCCGGCGGCTGATGATGCCTGCCGCCTATCGCGACCGGAAAACGGCCGCGGGTTTACGTTGACCGAGAGGTATTTCCTGTGAGCTTAGTGGAGAGTCAACTCGCGCCGGAGCAGGCAATCTATCGGCAGACCGTGCTGGCCGGGGACGGCTGGATTCATGAGATAAAACAGGGGCAGACCTTCCGCATCGTCGACCTCGAAGGCAACCAGGCGGCCGACACCCTGTTCTTCAACGCCCGCGAGTACCGCGACCGCTACAGCGCCGTTGACACAATCCGCGAACAGGGCAATCTCTACCTGACGACGGGTTCGGCGCTGAAAACGATTCGTGGGCACACGCTGATGACGATCGTGGCCGATACGTGTGGACGGCACGACACGGTCGGTGGGGCGTGCTCCATGGAATCGAACATGGTCCGATACGCAATTGAGAAGAGATCGATGCACGCGTGCCGGCAGACGTTTGTGCGGTTGGCGCTCGAATGGGGCGAGGGCCTCGAGAAGCGCGACATCACGCACAACGTGAATTTCTTCATGAACGTGCCCGTGACGCCGGAAGGCAAGCTGACGTTTGAAGACGGCGTGAGCGCCCCCGGCAAGTACGTCGAGATGCGGGCGGAGATGGATACGCTCGTGCTGCTCTCGAACTGTCCGCAGTTGAATAACCCTTGCAACGCATACAATCCGACGCCGGTTGAGGTTCTGATCTGGGATGTTTAAGAAAGTACTGATCGCTAACCGAGGCGCGATTGCATGCCGAGTCATCCGCACTTTGCGGCGGATGGGGATCGCCTCGGTGGCGGTCTATTCCGAGGCGGACACCGGTTCGCTGCATGTCGCGCAGGCTGATGAAGCCGTTCTGCTGGGTCCGGCGCTTGCGGCCGAGAGCTACTTGGACGCCGCCAAAGTGCTGGCCGCCGCGAAGGCGACCGGTGCCGACGCGATTCACCCGGGCTATGGCTTCCTAAGCGAAAACGCCGGCTTTGCCGAAGCTTGCCGGGAAGCCGGAATCGTGTTTATCGGCCCCGGTCCGGAGCATCTGCGGGCGTTCGGTTTGAAGCACACGGCCCGGGAGTTGGCGGCGGCGAATGCGGTGCCGTTGGCCCCGGGCTCGGGGTTGGTGGCGTCAGTGGAAGAGGCCGAGGCGGCCGCTTCCAAGATCGGCTTTCCGGTGATGCTGAAAAGCACAGCCGGCGGCGGGGGCATCGGGATGCAGGTCTGCCTGCGCGCCGAAGAGTTGGCTGCAGCCTACGAAACCGTGAAGCGGCTCAGCATGGCCAATTTCAAAGACGGCGGCATGTTCGTCGAGAAGTTTGTGGCGCGGGCCCGGCACATTGAAGTGCAGATTTTTGGCGATGGCAAGGGCGAGGTGATCGCCCTAGGCGAGCGCGATTGTTCGCTCCAGCGGCGGAACCAGAAAGTGGTGGAAGAGACCCCGGCGCCGGACCTGCCGGAGAGCATCCGAGCGGAGTTACTCGGGGCCGCCGAGCGGCTCGGCCGAGCGGTGAACTACGCCAATGCGGGCACGGTCGAATTCCTTTACGACGCCGACACGCGGGAGTTCTACTTCCTCGAAGTGAACACGCGGTTGCAGGTGGAGCACGGGGTGACCGAGCAGGTTACGGGCGTCGATTTGGTCGAGTGGATGATCCGGCAGGCCGCCGGTGAACTGGAGCTGAAGCGCCCGGCGATCTGCGGCGCGTCGATCCAGGTGCGCGTGTATGCCGAGGACCCGGGGCAGAGTTTCCGGCCGTCCTCGGGACGGTTGACGGCGGCAAGCTTTCCGGCCGATGCGCGCATCGAAACGTGGGTGGAGCGGGGATCGGAAGTGACTCCGTTCTATGACCCGATGATTGCGAAAGTGATTGTGACGGCGGAGAACCGTCCGGCGGCAATTGCGAAGATGCAGGCGGCGTTGAGCGAGACCAAAGTGTCGGGCATCGCGACCAACGTCGAGTACCTGCGGCAGGTGGTGGGTTCGGCGGTGTTTGCGGATGCGCTCATGACGACGGGGTACTTGAACACGTTCAACTATCTGTCGAAGGCGGTCGATGTCCTGGATGGGGGCACGCAAACGACCGTGCAAGACTACCCCGGCCGATTAGGCTATTGGGAAGTGGGCGTGCCGCCGTCGGGTCCGATGGATTCGCTGGCGTTCCAGTTGGCGAACCGGTTGGTTGGCAACGAGAGCGGTGCGGCGGGCCTGGAATGCACGGTGACTGGTCCGACGTTGCAATTCCGGTTCGACGCGGTGATTGCGTTGACGGGCGCGGATATGGAAGCTAAGCTCGACGGCACGCGCGTGAGGCGGTGGGAGCCGATTGTCGTGCAGGCCGGCTCAACGCTGCGGATGAACCAAGTGGTGGGCGCGGGGATCCGAGCCTATCTCGCGGTGCGCGGCGGTATCGACGTGCCCGAGTATCTGGGCAGCCGGGCGACGTTCGCTCTGGGCAAGTTCGGCGGGCATGGCGGACGCGTGCTGCGCGCGGGCGACGTGCTGGATGTCGACGGCATGATCTCCGTCGCGCCCGAGCCGTTTGCGTTCCCCCCGGCCTACAGCAACCGCTGGGAGATCGGCGTTCTGTACGGTCCCTATGGCGCGCCGGACTACATGTCCGACGCCGGCATCGCGATGTTTTTCGCCACCGACTGGAAGGTGCATTACAACTCCGACCGGACCGGCGTCCGGCTGATCGGCCCGAAGCCGGAGTGGGCGCGCAAGGACGGCGGCGAAGCGGGCCTGCATCCTTCGAACGTGCATGACAACGCCTACGCCATCGGCACCGTCGACTTCACGGGCGACATGCCGATCATCCTGGGGCCGGACGGGCCGAGCTTGGGCGGCTTCGTCTGCCCGGCCACGATCGTGGCGGCCGAGCTCTGGAAGATGGGCCAGTTGAAGGCCGGCGACACCGTTCGCTTTCAGCGGATGACGAATCAGCAGGCGGTGCAACTGGAGTGGGAACTCGACCGGGCCGTCGCCGGGTTAACCAAGCTGCCGGACCTGTTTGCCGAGGATGCGACCGAAGCGGCGATCGTAAAAGCCGAGGGCGATACGCTGTATCGCACCGCGGGCGACAAGTATCTGCTCGTCGAGTTCGGCGAGCCGGTGCTCGACATGAAACTGCGGTTCCGCGTGCAGGCCTTGGCCCATTGGCTGACCGATCGGCGGGTGCCCGGGGTGATCGACATCACGCCGGGCATCCGGACGCTGCAGGTTCACTACGACAGTCGCGTTCTGGCGCGCGCCGAGTTGTTGGATATTCTGGCGTTGGCCGGCGACCGGACCGAGACGGAGGTTCCTTCCCGGATCGTGCACTTGCCGCTGAGCTGGGAAGACCCGCAGACGCTGCTCGCGATTCAGAAATACATGCAGAGTGTGCGGCCGGACGCGCCGTGGTGCCCTTCGAACATCGAGTTTATTCGGCGGATCAATGGCCTGGATTCGGTGGAGGACGTCAAGCGCATTGTCTTTGATGCGAGCTACCTCGTCCTGGGACTGGGCGACGTTTACCTTGGCGCGCCGGTGGCGACGCCGACCGACCCGCGGCATCGATTGGTGACGACGAAATACAATCCGGCGCGCACCTGGACGCCGGAGAACGCGGTCGGCATTGGCGGCGCCTATCTTTGCGTCTATGGCATGGAGGGTCCGGGCGGCTACCAGTTCGTCGGGCGGACGATCCAGATGTGGAATACCTACAAGGCCACCGACGCGTTCGAAGCCGGCAAGCCTTGGCTGTTGCGCGGGTTCGACCAGATTCGGTTCTACCCGGTGGGTGCCGAGGAGTTGCTCGACTATCGGAAGGACTTCCCGTTGGGACGGTTCCCGGTGAAGATTGAGCCGTCGACGTTCCGGCTGACGCCGCCGCCTCCGGGGTCGGTTGAGTTTAAGCAGAAGCAGCAGGCGGCGTTTGAGGCTGAACGCGAGCGTTGGGTGGCCGCGGGGCAGAACCTGGTGGCGTCGGAGCCGTTTGACGAAGCCCCGCCGGTAGCCGACTTGGAAGTGCCGCCAGGTTGCCGGGCGCTGCGCGCGCCCACGACCGCCAGCGTCTGGAGCGTCGATATCGCCGCCGGGCAGCCGGTCAGCGAAGGCGAGCGCCTCGTAATCCTGGAGGCGATGAAGATGGAAGTCGCGGTTTGTTCTCCCGTCGCCGGCATTGTCCGCAAAGTGCTCGTGACCAAGGGGGGTGTCGTGCAGGCCGGCCAAGCGTTGATAATCGTGGAGGAGACTGCCGATGCTGAATGAACTAAGCTTTGACCTGACGACGCTGCGGAGCGGATACTTGGCCGGGACGTTTACGCCGGCGCAGGTGATCGCCGAGGCGCGGCGACGAGCGGGCGGCGGGCGGCCGGTTTGGATCTCGATGGCCGAGGGCGCGGAGGTTCCGGAGTTCGACGCGACCAAGCCGCTCTCTGGCCTTCCCTTCGCGGTGAAAGACAATATCGACGTGGCTGGATGGGTGACGACGGCGGGTTGTCCGCAGTACGCCTATAGGCCGGAGAAGACGGCGACGGTCGTCCAGCGGCTTCTCGACGCGGGGGCGCTGCTGCTGGGCAAGACCAATCTGGACCAGTTCGCCACCGGTTTGGTGGGGACGCGGTCGCCTTACGGGGCGTGCAGCAGCGTCTTCGATGAGACCTACATCTCGGGGGGATCGAGTTCGGGTTCGGCGGTGGCGGTGGGCAAGGGGATGGTGACGTTCTCGCTGGGGACCGATACGGCGGGGAGCGGGCGGGTGCCCGCGGCGTTTAACAACCTGATTGGCTTGAAGGCGACCAAGGGGATGATTCCGACGAGCGGAGTGGTGCCGGCATGCCGGACGCTGGACTGCGTGACCGTGTTTGCCTTCACTTGTGGCGATGCGCAAGCGGTGCTTCAAGTGGCGGCGGGCTTTGATGAAACGGATTCCTACTCGCGCCCGGCGCGGGTCGCGGCGCAACCCTGGGCGGTGGGCGCTTTCCGCTATGGGGTTCCGCAAAATGAGCTGCTGCAGTTCTTTGGCGATGCGGAGGCCGAAGCGCTGTATTGGCGAAGCGTGACGCGGCTGGAATCTCTGGGCGGGACCAAAGTGGAGATCGATTTTCAGGCCTTTCGGGACAGCGCGGATCTGCTCTATTCGGGGCCGTGGGTGAGCGAACGGACGGCGGCGATTTCGGCGTTTCTGAATACGAACGCCGCGGCGATGCACCCGGTGGTGCGGGAGATTATCCAGGGCGGTACCCGGTACACGGCGCAGGCCGAGTTCGAGGCGGAATACAAGCTGGCCGCGCTGCGTCGGACGACCGAAGCCGAATGGAAAAAGATGGACGTGATGCTGCTGCCGACCACGGGGACGATCTACAAGATCGCCGCGGTAGAGGCTGATCCGTTCAAGCTGAACACGACGCTGGGTTACTACACCAACTTCGTCAACCTGCTCGACCTGAGCGCCGTAGCGCTGCCGGCCGGGTTCCGGGGCAACGGGTTGCCGTTCGGGGTGACGCTGCTGGCTCCGGCGTTCTGCGAGACCGGCTTGCTGCAGATGGCCGACCGCTTGCACCGCTCGCAAGGAAAGCACCTGGGCGGTACGATGGCCGCTCTGAGCGCTACGCCGCCCATGGCGATGTCGCCGGTGCCGCCGGGATGCGTTCTGGTGGCCGTGGTGGGCGCGCATTTAAGCGGCATGCCGCTGAACGGGCAGTTGACTGAGCGCGGGGCGAAGCTGATGCGGACGACTCGGACGGCGATGCACTACAAGTTCTACGCGTTGCCGGGGACCAAACCGGCCAAGCCGGGGCTCGTGCGCGGTGGCAGCGGCGTGGGTTCAGGGATCGAGGTGGAGGTTTGGGCGATGCCGGTGGAGAACTACGGAAGTTTTGTCGCGCTGGTGCCGGCACCGCTTTCCATTGGAACGTTGACGCTGGCCGACGGTTCGACCGTGCAGGGCTTCCTGTGTGAGCCGTTCGCTGTCGAAGGTGGCAAGGAGATCACCCATTTGGGCGGCTGGCGAAACTATATGGCGACGTTGGCGAAGCCTTCCAGGTAGAGAACCGCTTGCCACCACGTTTTAACGTCCACAACCGGCTTGTTCGACGATCAGGTCTCTGCGGCGGGCAGCGGCGCTGGTTCAGGAATCGGACGGGAGGGTTGGGCGATTCCGGCGGAGGACCACGGAACCTTTGCAGCGCCGGTACCGGCACCGCTTACCCTTTGAACGTTGACGCTGGCGGACGGTTCGACGGTTCCGGGCTTCCTGGGTGGGCCGTTCGCTGACTGGATGGCGATGAGGACCGCGTGGCCGGTCATTTTTACGCGATCACCGGCCTGTTCGACGATCAGGTCTCCGGGGCGGGCGGCTCAGTAAGGCGCAGCGCGCGGAGCCAGCGGCGGGGTCTTCATTGACGCCGAGTGCCGGGGCTCCTGCGCGCGGGCAGGGAGTGGGTTCAGGAATCCGACGGGAGGGTTGGGCGATTCCGGCGGAGGACCACGGAACCATTGCAGCGCCGGCACCGGCACCGCTTACCCTTTGAACGTTGACGCTGGCGGACGGTTCGACGGTGCCGGGCTTCCTGGGTGGGCCGTTCGCTGACTGGATGGCGATGAGGACCGCGTGGCCGGTCATTTTTACGCGATCACCGGCCTGTTCGACGATCAGGT